>MGPV01000041.1 GCA_001797615.1 Deltaproteobacteria bacterium GWC2_65_14 | reverse complement strand
AGAAGGTACACTAGATGCCGCTCGGGAACCTGGAAAGCCTGCGCTACTTCCTGCCGGAGCTCGCGGTCACCGCGACGATCCTGCTCCTGGTGATCGCCCACGTGGCCGGGAAGAACCGGCGGGCGGCCGCGCCGGCGCTTTTGGCGCTCCTGGGGACGGGAACCGCGATCCTACTGGCCTGGTACTCCCCGGCCGGGTACGGGAAGTCGATCTTCGAGGGGATGGTGGCGGCCGACGGGTTCGCCGTCTTCTTCAAGGTCCTGACCGCGCTGGCCACGCTGGTCGTCATCTTCATGTCGATGGACAGCGCCGAGATCGCGGAGCGGACCCAGGCCGAGTACTACGTGTTCCTCCTCTCCGTCCTGCTCGGAATGTTCCTCCTCTCCTCGGCGACCGACCTGGTGATGCTCTACGTGGCGCTCGAGCTGGTCTCGATCCCGTCCTACCTGCTGGCCGGGTACCTCAAGGGGAGGGCCCGGTCGACGGAGGCCTCCACGAAGTACGTGGTCTACGGGGCGACTGCGTCGGGGGTGATGATCTACGGGTTCTCCCTCCTCTACGGGCTCACCGGGACGACCCAGATCGCGGAGATCGGGCGGACGCTGGCCGCGGGGTCGGCCCCGGTGCCGGTCTTCCTGGCGGCGGTGATGGTGACGGTGGGGTTCGGGTACAAGATCGCCGCGGTTCCCTTCCACATGTGGAGCCCCGACGTGTACGAGGGGGCCCCCACGCCGGTGACCGCCTTCCTCTCGGTGGGGCCGAAGGCGGCCGGCTTCGCGGTGCTGGTCCGCTTCTTCTACACCGTCTTCGCCTCGCCGGACGCGGTGGCCGGGACCTGGAAGCTCGCCCCCGGGATCGACTGGACCTTCCTCTTCGCCGTCCTCTCGGCGGTGACGATGACGGTGGGGAACCTGGTCGCGGTGAGTCAGTCGAACGTGAAGCGGCTTCTGGCCTACTCCTCGATCGCCCACGCCGGGTACATGCTGATGGGGTTCGTCCTGCTGACCTCGGTGGGGCTCAAGGCGATCCTCTTCTACCTCGTGGTCTACCTCTTCATGAACCTCGGGGCCTTCTACGTCGTCGTGCTGGTCTCCAACGGCTTGAAGGGAGAGGACCTCTCCCACTTCGCGGGGCTGGGAAGCCGCGCCCCCTTCGCCGCGGTGTCGCTGTCGGTGTTCCTCTTCGCCCTGACCGGGATCCCCCCCTTCTCCGGGTTCATCGGGAAGGTCTACCTCTTTGCCGAGGTGATCAACCGGGGGGTCTACTGGCTGGCGCTGGTGGCGGCGCTGAACAGCGTGGTCTCCCTGTATTACTACGCGCGGATCGTGAAGGTGATGTTCCTCGTGGACGCCGGGGAGACCTCCGAGCTTCCGGTCGCGACGGTGCCGCGGGTGATGCTGGGGATCCTGTTGTTCCCCACGCTGCTGCTCGGTGTATACTGGGAGCCCGTTATCCGGATGGCCGAGGCTTCTGTGAACATTCTGGGGAACTGAGACAGGGAGCGCCCGTGGCGAGCATCCTCTCCTCCGTATCCTTCTCCGACCCCTACTTCTCGGTGCTGCTCCTGCTGCTGGTCGGGGTCGGGATGTCGATGGCGTTCGTCTTCCTGTCCCAGGCGCTCGGGCCGAAGCGGTACGACCCGGTCAAGTACAGCGTCTACGAGTGCGGTGTGGACCCCCTGACCTCCGCCTCGGTCCGGGTCTCGGTCAAGTTCTACCTGGTCGCCCTGCTCTTCATCCTGTTCGACCTGGAGGCGGCTTTCCTCTATCCCTGGGCGGTCCTCTTCCGGGAGCTCGGCTGGTTCGGCTTCGTCGAGATGGCGATCTTCGTGGTCATCCTGCTCGCGGGGCTTCTCTACGCGTGGAAGAAGGGAGCGCTCGAATGGCAGTAGAGCACCGCAAGGACGGAGCCTCCGGCTTCTTCCTGACCACCTTCGAGTCGATGCTCGCCTGGGGGCGGAAGTACTCGATCTATCCCTTCACCTTCGCGACCGCCTGCTGCGGGATCGAGGTGATGGGGGCCTTCGGCACCCACTACGACCTCTCCCGCTTCGGAGCCGAGGTGGTCCGCTTCTCCCCCCGGCAGGCCGACATGCTGCTCGTGGCGGGGACGGTCAACTACAAGATGGCGCCGGTGCTGAAGCGGATCTACGACCAGATGCTCGAGCCGAAGTGGGTGGTGGCGATGGGAGCCTGCGCCGCGTCGGGCGGCTTCTACAACAACTACAGCGTGCTCCAGGGGATCGACAAGATCATCCCGGTGGACGTCTACATCCCGGGATGCCCGCCGAACCCCGAGGGGATCATCGACTCCGTGGTGGCGATCCAGAAGCTGCTGGAGACCGGAGCGCCGCGGGCGGCCGAACGCTGGCCGATCAAGATCTGAAGGACGGCCGGGGAGATGGAAGCGAAACGGGCAACTCCGGTCCTCGAGAAGCTGAGGAGGCGGTTCGGCGACAACGTCGTGTCGACCCACTCCGACTTCGGGGACGCCACGGCGCTCGTCCACCGGGAGCGGATCGTGGAGATCCTGACCTTCCTGCGGGACGATCCCGACCTGCAGTTCGGGTTCGCGATGGACCTGACGGGGGTGGATTACCTCGGGGAGGAGCCGCGGTTCGAGGTGGTCTACCACCTCTACTCCCTCGAGAAGAAGCACCGGGTCCGGATCAAGGCGAGGATCCCCGAGGAGGATCCGGTGATCGACTCCGCCGTGTCGGTGTGGCCGGGGATCGACTGGTACGAGCGGGAAGCCTGGGACATGTACGGGATCCGCTTCCGGAACCACCCGAACCTGAAGCGGATCCTGATGTACGAGGAGTTCACGGGGCACCCGCTGCGCAAGGACTACCCGAAGGCCAGGCGTCAGCCGACGCTCGGGCCGGACGAATAGGATCACGGGAAAACGGGAACGGGGATGATCGAGGTCGAGACGCGCAAAAAGAGCGGAGAAGAGACGGACCTCCACACGGAGCCGATGCTCCTGAACATCGGTCCGTCCCACCCGGCGACCCACGCCACGCTGCGCTTCATCGCCGAGCTGGACGGGGAGACGATTCTCAAGCTCACCCCGGAGTTCGGCTACCTGCACCGCTGCTTCGAGAAGGAGTCGGAGAGCCACACGTGGACCCAGGTGGTCACCTACACCGACCGGCTGAACTACGTCTCGCCGCTGATGAACAACGTCGGCTACGCGATGGCGGTGGAAAAGCTCTGCGGGATCCGGACGACCGAGCGGTGCGACTATATCCGGGTCATCATCTCCGAGTTCTCCCGGATCATCGACCACATGGTCTGCATCGGCACGAACATGGTCGACCTCGGCGCGCTGACGAACTTCTGGTACTTCTGGAAGCCGCGGGAAGAGGTCTACATGAAGCTGATCGAGCCGCTCACGGGGACCCGCCTGACCACCGGCTACACCCGGATCGGCGGAATGGCCTGGGACCTCCCGGACGGCTGGACCGACGCCGCGCGGGCCGTCATCCGGGACACGATCCTTCCGGCCATCGCGGACGTGAACGCGCTGCTGACCAAGAACCGGATCTTCATCGAGCGGACGATGGGGGTGGGTCCCATCACCGCGAAGGACGCGATCGCTCTCGGGTTCACCGGCCCCTGCCTGCGGGCCGCCGGGGTGCCGCTCGACCTGCGCAAGGACGAGCCCTACCTGGTCTACGACCGGTTCGACTTCGACGTGCCCATCGGGGAGCAGGGGGACACCTGCGACCGGTACATGGTGCGGATGGAGGAGATGCGGCAGTCGGTGCGGATCATCGAGCAGGCGCTCGACAAGCTCCCGGGCGGCCCCGTCAGCGTGGACGACCCCCGCTTCACCCTCCCGCCGAAGCCGCAGGTCTACGAGAACATCGAGGCGCTGATGAACCACTTCAAGCACATCATGGAGGGGGTCCAGGTTCCGGCCGGCGAGGTCTACTCGGCGACCGAGGCGGCCAACGGCGAGCTCGGCTACTACATCGTGAGCAAGGGGGGCGGGGGGCCTTACAAGATCAAGGTCCGGCCGCCCTGCTTCAACCTGTTCCAGGGAATGCCGCGCCTGTGCGAGGGGCAGATGATCGCGGACCTCGTCGCCGTGCTCGGAAGCGTCAACATCATCGCGGGGGAGCTCGACCGGTGAGCGTGGCGTTCTCCGAGAAGGCGCTGCAGGAGTTCGAGCGGCTCCTCACCCGGTACCCGAACCGGGAGGCGGCGATCCTGCCGACGCTCCACCTGCTCCAGCGGGAGCACGGGCGGATCTCCGACGAGGGGATCCTGTACGTCGCCTCGCTGCTGGGGTTCCCGTCGGCGCGGATCGAAGGGGTGGCCACCTTCTACACCATGTACAACCGCAGGCCGGTCGGGAAATACCATCTCCAGATCTGCCGGAACCTTTCCTGCTCCCTGATGGGGGCGGAGCACCTGATCGGGTACCTGTCGCAGAAGCTCGGCGTGAAGCCGGGGGAGACGACCGCGGACGGAAACTTCACCCTCACCACGGTGGAGTGCCTGGGAAGCTGCGGGACCGCCCCCGTGATGCAGGTCAACGACGACTACCACGAGAACCTGAGCGAGGACGCGATCGACGCGCTCCTCGCTTGGCTCCGGTAGCGGGGGAATTCCCGTGGGATCGATGGAACTCGTCCTCACCAGACACTTCGACAACGACCGGTACCGCCACCTCGACACCTATGTCGAGCTCGGCGGCTACGAGGCGCTCCGCAAGGCGTTCGCGATGCCGAAGGAGCGGATCGTCGAGGAGGTCAGGAAGGCGAACCTCCGCGGCCGGGGAGGCGCCGGGTTCCCCGCGGGGGTCAAGTGGGGGTTCCTCCCGAAAGACCTGTCGAGGCCGCGGGTGCTGGTGATCAACGCCGACGAGGGGGAGCCGGGTACCTTCAAGGACCGGCTCATCATGAGCCGGGGGCCCCACCTGCTGATCGAGGGGATCGTCATCACCTGCTTCGCCCTGTCGGCCCACAGCGCCTATATCTACATCCGGGGGGAGTTCGTCCGCGAGGCGCGGATCCTCCAGGAGGTGGTCGACGAGGCCTACGCGAAGGGATACCTGGGGAAGGACATCCTCGGGTCCGGCTTCGACCTGGAGGTGACCGTGCACCGCGGCGCGGGCGCCTACATCTGCGGGGAGGAGACCTCGCTGATCAACTCCCTCGAGGGGAAGCGGGGGTGGCCCCGGGTGAAGCCGCCCTTCCCCGCGACGATCGGGGCCTTCGGCCTCCCGACGATCGTGAACAACGTCGAGACGATCGCCGACGTCCCGTGGATCGTCACCCACGGGGGTGAGAAATTCGCCTCCCTGGGGGTGGAGAAGGACGGCGGCACCCGCCTGATCGGCGTCAGCGGCCCGGTGGTGCGCCCCGGGGTCTACGAGCTTCCGGTCGGCACCTCGCTGCGGGCGATCCTCTACGAGCATGCGGGGGGGCTGCTGGACGGGAAGGAGCTCAAGGCGGTCATCCCCGGCGGCTCCTCCACGCCGGTGCTGCGGGCCGACGAGATCGACGTGCCGTTCTCCATCGACGCGATGGCGAAGATCGGCACGATGGCCGGGTCGGGCGGCGTCATCGTCATCCCGGAGGGGACCTGCATGGTGCGGGCCCTCTCGGTGCTGATGAACTTCTACGCCCACGAGTCGTGCGGGCAGTGCACCCCGTGCCGGGAGGGGACCGGCTGGCTGGCGAAGGTCGTCCGGCGGATCGAGAACGGGGAGGGGCAGGAGGGGGACGTGGAGCTGATCCTCGACCTCTGCGACAACATGATGGGCCGGACGATCTGCCCGCTGGCCGACGCGGCGGTGATGCCGGCGGAGTCGTTCATCTGGAAGTTCCGGGAGGAGTTCGACCGGCACATCCGGGAACAGAAGTGCCCGTACGGGAACAGGTTCGAGGTGCCATGCCGAAGCTGACGATCAACGGGATCTCCGTGGACGCCCCGGAAGGGGTGACCATCCTCGAGGCGGCCAGGAGCATCGGCGTCGAGATCCCCCACTACTGCTACCACCCCAAGCTCTCCATCGCGGGGAACTGCCGGATGTGCCTGGTGGAGGTGGAGAAGTTCCCCAAGCTGCAGATCTCCTGCAACACCTTCGTCACCGAGGGGATGGTGGTCCGCACCGACACCGAGAAGGTCCACAAGGCGGTGACCGGGGTCCTCGAGTTCCTGCTGATCCACCACCCGGTCGACTGCCCCATCTGCGACCAGGCCGGGGAGTGCGGGCTGCAGAACTATTACATGCAGTACGGCCTCCACAAGAGCCGGTATCCGCTGGAGGACAAGGTCCACAAGAAGAAGGTGCAGGACATCGGCGGGCAGATCGTCCTGGACGCCGAGCGCTGCATCCTCTGCTCCCGCTGCGTCCGCTTCCTGCAGGAGGTGACCCGGACCGGGGAGCTCGAGTTCTTCCACCGGGGCGACCACTCCGAAATCGCCATCTTCCCCGGGAAGCCGCTCTCCAACCACTACACGGGGAACCTGGCGGACATCTGCCCCGTCGGGGCGCTGACCAGCAAGGACTTCCGGTTCAAGTGCCGGGTCTGGTTCCTGAAAAGCGCCGAGTCGGTCTGCCCGGGATGCGCACACGGGTGCAACGTGCTGGCCGATTTCAAGGGGGAAATCCTCTACCGGTTCCGGCCGCGCCGCAACGACGCGGTGAACGACACCTGGATGTGCGACTTCGGGCGCCTCGAGTACAAGAAGGCGAACGAGTTCCGGCTGCTCACTCCGATCTTCCGGGAGAACGGAACGATGAGCGCGGTCTCCTGGGAGTCGGTCCTCTACACGGCGGCGAGCCGCCTCCGCGAGGCGGTGGACGCCCACGGTCCCGAGGCGGTGGCGGTGATCGCCTCCCCGCAGCTCTCCAACGAGGAACTCTTCCTCGTCCGGAAGCTGGCGGAGGAGATCCTTTCGACCCCGAACCTCGCCTTCACCTCCCGAACCCCGGGAGAGACGGTCTCGGACGACTTCCTCCTCCGGGAGGACAAGAACCCGAACAGCCGGGGGGCGCAGCTTCTGGGGATCTCCGAGGATCGGTTCGACGGGATCGTGCGGCGGATCTACGAGGGGAAGATCCGGGCGCTGCTGTTCTTCGGGAACCAGCTGGGAGACCTTTCGGACGGGGAGACGGCGCTGCTCCTGCAGAACGTCCCGTTCGTCGCGCAGGTCGGGACGAACGAAGGGCCGGTCTACCGGTCGGCCCACGCGGTGCTTCCCTGCGCCTCCTTCGCCGAGCGGGGAGGGACCTTCACGAACCACGCCGGCCGGGTGCAGCGGTTCCGGATGGCCTTCCCGCCGCGGGGGAAGGCGCGCACCGGGATCGAGATCCTCAACGGGCTCGCCGTGCGGCTGGGGACGGAGTGGAACTTCACCGGGGAGGGCCCGGTCTTCAAGGCGCTCGCGGAATCCTGCCCGCCCTTCGCCGGGATGAGCTACGAGTCGATCGGCCCCGGGGGGCAGGTCGCGGAGGAGGGGAGATGATCGGCCTCTTCGACCTCATCGTGGCGGTGACCCGGATCGCGGTGTTCCTCACCTTCTGCCTGACCTTCGTCGTCGTGATGACCTGGGCGGAGCGCAAGGGCGCCGCCTACCTGCAGGACCGCCGCGGGCCGAACCGGGCGCGAATCCTGGGGATGACGCTCGGCGGGATCTTCCACCCGCTGGCCGACGCGATCAAGTTCCTCTTCAAGGAGGACTTCATCCCGGACCGGGCCCACCGGCTCTTCTACCAGATGGCCCCGATGTTCGCCCTCGCGCCGACGCTGATGACGATCGCCATCATCCCCTTCGGGCCGGACGTCACGATCGCGGGGCGCAAGGTCGCCCTCCAGATCGCGGATCTCAACGTCGGGATCCTCTACCTCTTCGCCGTGTCGGGGCTGACGGTCTACGGGGTGATCCTGGCGGGGTGGGCCTCGAACAGCAAGTACCCGCTGCTGGGGGGGCTGCGCGCCTCGGCCCAGATGATCTCCTACGAGGTGTCGCTCGGGCTTTCCGTGGTCGGCGTGCTGATGGTGTTCCAGAGCGTCCAGCTCTCCGCGATCGTCCGCTCGCAGGGGGACCTGCTCTTCGGGATCCTCCCGAAGTGGGGGGTCTTCGTCCAGCCGCTCGGGTTCATCCTCTTTCTCGTGGCGCTCTACGCCGAGGCGAACCGGACCCCCTTCGACCTCCCCGAGGGAGAGTCGGAGCTGGTGGCCGGGTTCCACACGGAGTACGGCTCCTTCAAGTTCTCCATGTTCATGATGGCGGAATACTTCCACATGGTGGTCGGCTCTCTCGTGGTGGCGACCCTCTTCTTCGGCGGGTGGCAGTTCCCCTACCTCGGCGACGCCGGATTCACCCTCCCCGGGGGATTCGCGATCGGGGTACCGGCGGCGGTCGTCCCCCTGCTGCGGATCGGGGGGCTGTTCGGCAAGGTGGTCTTCTTCGCCTGGCTCTTCATCTGGGTCCGGTGGACGATCCCCCGCTTCCGGTACGACCAGGTGATGCGGCTGGGGTGGAAGGTGATGCTGCCGCTTTCGCTGCTGAACATCTTCCTGACCGGGGCGGTCCTGCTCCTGTTCGGCGGGAGCGGGGGCTAAAAGGCGATGGCGATCGGCGTGAAAAAGGTGGCCCGGCCGCGGAAGATGTCCTTCGGGGAGATCTTCTACCTCGTGGAGATCGTGAAGGGGCTCGGCGTGACGATGGGGCACATGCTCCGGAATCTCCGGCACCAGGAGAACATCCCCACGATCGAGTACCCCGAGGTCCGGCGCGTGATGCCCCCCCGCTTCCGGGGGCTGCACCGGCTGATGAAGCGGCCCGACGGGTCGCCCCGCTGCGTGGCCTGCTACTGCTGCTCGACCGCCTGCCCCGCGGTCTGCATCACGATCGTGGCGGGGGAGTCGCCCGACCCGAAGATCGAGAAGTACCCCGTGCGGTTCGACATCGACATGCTCCGGTGCATCTTCTGCGGGCTCTGCGTCGAGGCCTGCCCCTGCGACGCGATCCGGATGGACACCGGCTGGTACACTCCTCCCGCCGACACGCGGGAGAAGCTGATCTACACGATCGACATGCTGCTGGAGAAGTAGGGAGGCGATGGAACCGATCCTGTTCCTCCTGTTCGGGGCGATCGCGGTGGGCGGGGCGCTCATGGTGGTCACGCGGAAGCACCCGATGTCGTCCGCGCTCTACCTGATCCTGACGCTGTTCGCGGTCGCGGCGCTCTTCGCCCTGCGGCAGGCCCACTTCCTCGCGGCGATCCAGGTCATCGTCTACGCGGGGGCGGTGGTGGTCCTGTTCGTCTTCGTGATCATGCTGATCAACGTCCCGGAGGAGAAGCTTCCGGTCGAGCGGATGACCGGGATGCGGCTGCTGGGGGCGGTCGCCGCGGGGCTGTTGATGCTCGAGACGGCCGTCGTGGCCCTGCGGTTCGGGATGTCCGACGTTCCGGCGGCCGACCACGGCTCGGTCCGTGCGGTGGGGCGCGCGCTGTTCACCGACTACCTGCTCGCCTTCGAGGTCACCTCGGTCCTGCTGCTGGCCGCCGTGATCGGGGCGATCGCGCTGGCGAAGAGGAAGCCGTCATGATGGGACCGGCCCCCTACCTGATCCTCTCCGCGATCCTGTTCGGGATCGGCGTGGCGGGGGTGGTGACGCGCAAGAACGCGCTGATCGTCCTGATGAGCGTGGAGATCATGCTGAACGGGGTGAACGTGGCCTTCATCGCGACCGGATCCTACCTGGGCGACGTGACCGGGTCGGTCTTCGCCTTCATGGTGATGACGGTGGCGGCGGCCGAGGCGGCGGTGGGGCTGGCGATCCTGATCGCGATCTTCCGGCTCAAGGAGACGGTCGACATCACGGAGCTGAGCGTCCTGAAATGGTGAACGCCTTCCTCGACTACCTCTGGCTCGTCCCCGCGCTCCCCCTCCTCGGGGTGATCGTGAACGGGGCGATCGCGCTCTTCATCGAGCGGCCGCTGCTGCTCGGGACCGACGCGCACGGGGAGCACGGGCACGGCGGGGATTCCCACGGGAGAGACGCCCACGGAGGCCATCCCGCCCCCCCGGCCTACCGGAAGCTGGTCTCCTTCGTCGGGCCGGCGGTCGTGGGAGCCGCCTTCGTCGTGTCGGCGCTTTCGGTCCTCGCCCTGGCGGCGCGGCCCCCCGCGGAGCGGATCTTCGTCCGGGAGATCTTCTCCTGGATCCAGGCGGGCGGCTTTTTCGCCCCCGCCGCCTTCCAGCTCGACCCGCTCTCGTCGGTGATGATCCTGGTCGTCACCGGGGTCGGGTTCCTCATCCACGTCTACTCCGCCGGGTACATGTCGCACGAAAAAGCCTTCGCCCGCTACTTCGTCTACCTGAACCTCTTCACCTTCGCGATGCTGCTCCTGGTCCTGGGGAGCAATTTCCTCATGATGTTCATCGGCTGGGAGGGGGTGGGGCTCTGCTCCTACCTGCTGATCGGCTACTGGTACGAGAAGAAGAGCGCCGCCGACGCGGGGAAGAAGGCCTTCATCGTGAACCGGGTCGGCGACTTCGGGTTCCTGGTCGCCATGTTCCTCGTCTTCTGGACCTTCGGCTCGATCGAGTACACCGAGGTCTTCGCCCGGGTCCCCGGGCTGCGGGAGAGCGGGGCGCTGACGACCGGGATCGCCACCGCGATCACCCTGCTCCTCTTCATGGGGGCGACCGGCAAGTCGGCCCAGATCCCGCTCCACGTCTGGCTACCGGACGCGATGGAGGGGCCGACCCCCGTCTCCGCCCTGATCCATGCCGCGACGATGGTCACGGCGGGGGTCTACATGGTCGCCCGGACGAGCACCCTGTTCCTGCTGGCCCCGGTCTCGATGGGGGTGGTGGCGGTGGTGGGGGCCGCGACCGCCATCTTCGCCGCGACGATCGGGATCGCCCAGAACGACATCAAGCGGGTGCTGGCCTACTCGACCGTCTCCCAGCTGGGGTACATGTTCCTCGCCTGCGGGGTGGGGGCCTTCACCGCCGGGATCTTCCACCTGATGACCCACGCCTTCTTCAAGGCGCTGCTGTTCCTCGGCTCGGGTTCCGTGATCCACGCCCTCTCCGGCGAGCAGGACTTGCGGAAGATGGGATCGCTGAAGAGGCACCTTCCGATCACCTACTGGACGATGTTCCTCGCCACCTTCGCGATCGCGGGGCTTCCGCCGCTTGCGGGGTTCTTCTCCAAGGACGAGATCCTCTGGAAGGCCTTCTCCTCGGAGCACGGGCACGTCGGCCTCTGGCTGGTCGGCTCGGTTGCGGCCGGGATCACCGCCTTCTACATGTTCCGGCTGATCTTCATGACCTTCTACGGGGAGTCGCGGATGGACCCCGCGGTGGAGAAGCATGTCCACGAATCCCCCCCGTCGATGACCGTGCCGCTGATGATCCTGGCGGTCCTGTCGGTGGCCGGCGGGTGGGTCGGCATCCCCCACGTCCTCGGGGGCCACAACTACTTCGAGGAATGGCTCGCCCCCGTCTTCGCCCACCCGGCGGGAGGGGCAGCCGGGGGAGCCCACCACTCGGCGGCGCTCGAGTACCTGCTGATGGCCGGGTCGGTGGCGGTGGCGCTCTGCGGGATCGGGCTGGCCTGGTACCTCTACCGGGCCCGCACGGAAAAGCCGAAGGAGATCGCCGACCGGGTGCCGGGGCTCTACGGCATGGTGCTCCACAAGTATTACGTGGACGAGATCTACGACGCGGCGATCGTGCGGAGGATCGTGAGCGGATCGGTCTGGCTGTGGGAGGCCTTCGACGCCGCCTTCATCGACGGGATGGTGAACGGCGTCGGGACGCTGGTGCGGGGGGCGGGCGGGTACTTCCGCCGGCTTCAGACCGGGTTCGTGGGGAACTACGCCTTTTCCCTCCTGCTCGGGGCGGTGGTCATCCTCGGCATGCTGTACTGGCGGTAGGAAGGACGGGGGAGTCGATGCGGAACGTGTGCAGATGAGCTGGATTCCGGCGCAGCTGACGGGAAACATCCTGACGGTGCTGATCTTCCTGCCGCTGGCGGGGGCGCTCCTGCTGGTCTTCCTGCCGAAGGGGAAACCCCGGCTGCTGCGGGACGCGACCCTGCTCGTGACGGCCCTGGAGTTCCTCCTCTCCCTCCCCGTGGCGATCGGCCTCGACGGGACGTCGGCGGCGATGCAGTTCGTCCGGAAGGTTCCCTGGATTCCGGAATACGGGATCAGCTACCACGTCGGGGTGGACGGGATCTCCCTGTGGCTCCTGATGCTGACCACCTTCCTGATGCCCCTGACCATCCTCTCCACCTACACCTCCGTCGAGAAGCATGTGAAGGAGTTCATGATCTTCATGCTCCTCCTCGAGGTCGGGATGGTGGGGGTCTTCCTCGCGGCCGACCTCTTCCTGTTCTACATCTTCTGGGAGCTGGTGCTCATCCCGATGTACTTCCTGATCGGGGTCTGGGGGAGCGACCGGCGGATCTACTCGGCGATCAAGTTCTTCCTCTACACCTTCGCCGGATCGGTCCTGATGCTGGTCGCCATCATCGCCCTCTATTTCCACCACTACGCGGTGACCGGGGTCTACTCCACCGACCTGTTCGCGATGTACGAGCTGTCGATCCCCGTGAAGCTCCAGTTCTGGATGTTCGCCGCCTTCGCGCTGGCCTTCGCCTTCAAGGTCCCGATGTTCCCGTTCCACACCTGGCTCCCCGACGCCCACGTGGACGCCCCCACCGCGGGGTCGGTCATCCTGGCGGCGGTGCTGCTCAAGATGGGGACCTACGGGTTCCTCCGGCTCGCGATTCCCCTCTTCCCCGTGGCCGCCGTGGACCTGGCGCCGGTCCTGGCGACGCTCGCGGTGGTCGGGATCGTCTACGGCGCCCTGGTGGCGATGGTCCAGAAGGACATCAAGAAGCTCGTGGCCTACTCCTCCGTGGCCCACCTCGGGTTCGTGATGCTCGGGATGTTCGCCTTCAACCTCCAGGGGATCGAGGGGAGCATCCTCCAGATGGTCAACCACGGCATCTCGACCGGGGCCCTCTTCCTCCTCGTCGGGATCCTCTACGAGAGGCGCCACACCCGCCTCATCTCGGAGTTCGGCGGGCTCGCCAAGGGGCTCCCCGTGTACGCCGCCTGCTTCATGATCATCACCCTCTCCTCGATCGGGCTGCCGGGGCTGAACAGCTTCGTCGGCGAGTTTCTCATCCTGGTGGGGGCCTTCAAGCCGATGCCGGCGCTGACGGTGGTGGCGGCCAGCGGGGTCATCTTCTCGGCGGTCTACATGCTCTGGATGTTCCAGCGGGTGATGTTCGGGCCGATCACGAACGAGAAGAACCGGCATCTGCCGGACATGAAGGCGCGGGAGGTGGCCTACATCCTGCCGATCCTCCTGTTCGTCTTCTGGATCGGGATCTACCCCCAGACGTTCCTTCGGAAGATGGACGGCTCCGTGGAGGCGCTCGTCCTGCGGATCGAGACGAAGCGGCAGGCGGCGCTGTCCGAAGCACCGCCGGGCGAGACGCTTCTCGCCCGCTATTTCGACATCCGGAAGTGAGGAAAGGATGACGCCGATTCCCATGGATTCCCACGCGCTGGCGATGAGCGTGTACAGCGTCCTTCCCGAGATCGTCGTGGTGGCGACCGCGCTCTTCATCCTCTTCCTCGACGTGGTGCTCCCCGAGGAGAACCGGCGGGTCCTCTGCTGGGTGAGTTTCTTCGGCGTCGCGATCGCCCTCTTCTGCGTCTTCGCGTTGGGGCCGGCCCGGATCGACGGCTTCTCCGGCATGCTCTCCCGCGATGGGCTGGGCGCATTCTTCGACATGGTCATCCTGACCGCCTGCGCACTGACGCTGCTCATGGCGACCGGCTACTCCGAATGGGAGGGGACCCACAAGGGGGAGTTCTACTCCCTTCTCCTCCTCTCCACCTCGGGGATGATGATCATGGCGAAGGGGACCGACCTGATGACGGTCTTCCTGGGGCTGGAGACGATGTCGATCCCGATCTACGTCCTGGTCGGGTTCCACCGGGGCCGGCTCTCCTCGATCGAGGGGGCCTTCAAGTATTTCCTCCTCGGGGCCTTCGCCTCCGGGTTTTTCCTCTACGGGATCGCGCTGATCTACGCGGCCGCGGGGACGACGAAGATCCCGGTGCTGGCCACGATGCTCTACGATCCGCGGCTGGCGGAGAGCCCCCTCTTCCTGGCCGGCGTGGGGCTGCTGCTGGTCGGCTTCGCCTTCAAGGTGTCGCTCGTTCCCTTCCACATGTGGACTCCGGACGCCTACGAGGGGGCGCCGACGGTGGTGACCGCCTTCATGGCGGCCGCCGTCAAGGCGGCCGCCTTCGCCGCGCTGATCCGGGTGCTGCTGACCGCTCTCCCCGGGATGCAGCCCGTCCTGTGGAAGGTCCTCTGGGTCCTGGCGGTCCTGACGATGACGGTCGGGAACCTGTCGGCCCTCTGGCAGGACAACCTGAAGCGGCTGCTCGCCTACTCCTCGATCGCCCACGCCGGGTACATCCTGGTCGGGCTGGTCTCCGGCGACCTCCTCGGCGGGCAGGCCTCCCTCTTCTATCTGCTGGTCTACGCCTTCATGAACCTCGGCGCCTTCGGGGTGATCATCCTGCTTGCGCAGAAGGAGGACGACGGGTACGACATCCGCCACCTGGCCGGGGTCGGTTTCCGCTATCCGGCGCTCGGAGCGCTGTTGACCCTCTTCCTCGTCTCGCTGGCCGGGATCCCCCCCACGGCCGGCTTCGTGGGCAAGTTCTACCTCTTCAGCGCGGCGGTGAAAAGCGGCTATATCGGGCTGGCGGTGATCGGGGTCCTGAACAGCGCCGCCTCCGTCTACTACTACCTGCGGATCGTCGTCTTCATGTACATGACGCCGGCCGCGGCCGACGCCCCCGTGCCCCGGCCGCCCCGGACCGCCTTCTCGCTCGCGCTCTGCGTGGCGGCGGCGGCGGTCCTCATCCTGGGGATCCTCCCCCGGGACCTCCTCGCGCTCGCCGAGCGCTCCGTCCTCTCCATCCTGATGTAACTGCACCGCCCCGTGGTGCGCCCCGTCGCAATCGCGCCGGCAACCGGGGACCCGCCGCCTCGGAGGGGGGCTTCGCTTCGCCCGCCCTCCGCCCCCGGTTCATTCTTTTTATCTCCGCTCATCCCCCCTCCTTCGGCTGGCTCCGCCCCGTGGTGCGCCCCGTCGCAATCGCGCCGGCAACCGGGGACCCGCAGCCTCGGAGGGGGGTCAAGGCCTCCGCCGCAGCCTGGGGAGGAACCGGGGGACCCGTTGCCGATAGGCCCGGTATTCCTCCCCGAACGTGTCGAGCAGGCGCCGCTCCTCGAAGAAGGTCCCTGCATAGAAGTAGAGGACGATCAGGAGGGTGGAGAGGGCGGAGTTCCGGGTCTGGACAGGGTGGAAGGCGAGGATCACGGAGATTCCGAGGTAGAGAGGATGCCGGACGACGCCGTACGCCTTCCCGGTGAAGAGGGGTCCGCGGTCCCCCGCCCTCTCCGGATCCCAGACGCGGTGACGCCTCCACTGGCGGATCCCGACGAACTCCAGGAGGTCCCAGGGGGTCCAGAGGAGAAAGGCCGCTCCGCATAGCTGGACGGCGTGGAACAGGATGCGGAGGGGCCCCTCGAACCGGTACAGGGGGGCGTCCGGCACCGTCCGGAGATAGAGAACGAGGAGGAGGAACGCCGCGGAGGAGTAGGCGGTGAAGATCAGCCGGTGGTAGGCCGCATAGGCGGAGTTCCCCAGGAATCGGCGTGCCAGCCGCTCGTACCCGGTGGATACCGTCAGGCTGTGGAAGACCGCGAACGCGGTCCAGGCCGCCGCCACCCGGAGCGCATCCATCCCGGAAACACCTCCTGTGAGCCCCGCTCCCGGATCCAGCGGCCACTATACCACCGGCACGGTCTCGCGCCGATCCGAGGGCGCACCTTGACGGCTTCGCCGCCTCGGAGGGGGGCTTCGCTTCGCCCGCCCTCCGCCCCCGGCTCATTCTTTTTATCTCCGCTCATCCCCCCTCCTTCGG
>MGPV01000040.1:57272-60085 GCA_001797615.1 Deltaproteobacteria bacterium GWC2_65_14 | reverse complement strand
TGAGGCCCATGCCGAAGTTCATGGGGGTGAAGGGGAAGTAGACGAGCCGAAGGTAGAGGACGGTGGCGAAGCCGTTCCGCTCGATCGCCTCGTCGTATTTTTCCAGCCGGTCCCCGATCAGCGATGCGGCGAACTCCCGGCCCAGCGTGCGGCCGATCCAGAAGGCGGCGCTCGCCCCGAGCATGGCCCCGAACCAGACGTAGACGAATCCCCAGTAGGCGCCGAAGATGGCCGCTCCGAGGGCGGTCAGGAGCGTCCCTGGCACGAAGAGGCAGACCCCGGCGGTGTACACGAGGATGAAGAGGACCGGCGCCCAGAACCCGGCCGCATCGAGGATCCCCCCCAGTACTTTCGGGGTGAGGTAGCCCTTGACCGGGGTGTACCGCACGAGCGCCACCGCCCCGACGATGAATGCGGCGAGACCGAGCGCCTTCACCAGCGGTTTCCTGCCCGTCGCGTGCGTCTGCGGAGCTACCTCCACAATCTGGTCCTCCTGATCTGGTGAGAACAAGGTACCGTTTTCCTCTCTCGACGACAAACGTTCCCCCCCGGAAATCCGTCCGTTTCCACAACAGATGAGAAAACCGCCGCCGGCGATTCCCCAGGTCCCACGGCAGGTCGGAAGAAGCGTCTTTCCGGTTTCGTCGGGCAGATTCCGGTTTTCCTTACATGACGTGGACCAGGCAAAACAAGGTTGGGGCCGAATAGTCTGAATCGGTGAAGATTATTCTTCGCCCAACCGCATGCCTCCCCGATCGTGTCTGCCCCGCCGAGTTACGAACCGACCGAAATCGCACGTGATTTTATTCGCTCCGTTGTTTCGGCACGTCCTTTGCCAACAAAGACCCAGAATCTCAATTCCGGAGGTCACGGAAACCGATGAATTGCCATGGGAACAACGCGAAGGACGGCAGGAAAAGGGAATCGGTTGCAGGAAATGGCGGATCCTGCTGTGGGGGGAGGACCGGATCGAAACGGTTTATCTGGATCGTCCTGCTTCTCATCGGAGGGCTGATCCTCGCCGCCGGGTTCACGAAGGGGGCAGGCGCCGGATGGTTCAGCGATGTGTTTCAAAAGTCGCCCGCCGAGTCTGGGAAAGCGGCCGGCGTGGTCGAGACGGCCGGTGAGGTCAAGATCCCCCTGAAGGCGCTCGACTCGGGGAGGGCGGTCTTCCTCAAGGCCGACCTGGGGGGAAAGGAGATCCATTACTTCGCCCTGAAGAGCAGCGACGGCGTCTACCGCGCCGCCTACGACACCTGCGATGTCTGCTTCCGGGCGAACCGTGGGTACCGGCAGGAAGGGGATCTCATGGTCTGCAACAACTGCGGGCAGAAGTTCCCGAGCGACAAGGTGAACGAGGTCAAGGGCGGCTGCAATCCGGCTCCTCTGGCGCGCGCGGTGGACGGGGAGTACCTGGCGATCAGGAAGGCGGACATCGCGGCGGGCGGCCCCTACTTTGTCCGCAAGCGGCTGTAGCGGCGGAGCGAGGCGGCCGCGATGAATATCCGGAAACTGGCCTGGAAAAACCTGCACAGGCGAAAATCGCGTGCGCTCTTCACCGGTCTCGGGATCTTTTTGGGAATCGGGACCTTCGTGGCGCTGGTAACGCTCACCTCCCAGATGGAGGGGGCGGTGCAGGAGAAGCTGGACCGCTACGGCGCGAACATCCTGGTCCTTCCGAGAACCGACCAGTTCTCCCTCGGGTTCGGGAACATCGCGCTCGGCGGGACCGAGGTGGCCCACGCCGGTCTCTCGATCGACGACCGGGAGGCCATCGGATCGATCCACCACAAGGACCGGCTCCGCTCCGTCGTCCCCTATTTTCTGGCGGCGACGGAGACGTCGGGAAGGGATCTGGTCTGGATGGGGCTCCCGCCGGAGGAGATCCCGGCGGCCCGCCCATGGTGGAAGATCGCCGGATCGCCGATCGACGGGAAGGAGGAGGTCCTCCTCGGATCCGAGGCGGCCACGGCGCTGGACAAGGGGCCGGGAGGCACGGTGACCGCGGGGGGAAGGAGCTTCCGGGTCGCGGGAGTCCTCCATCCAACCGGGGAGAAGGAGGACGGGATGGTGATCGCGAGCCTCTCCGTCGTCCAGGCCCTGGGGAAGAAGCCGAAAGCCGTCTCCTTCTACGAGGTGGCGGCCCTGTGCAAGGACTGCCCGGTGGAAGACATCGTCGCGCAGATCTCCGCCGCCCTTCCCGGCGCCCGGGTATCGGCGATCCGGCAGGTGGTGGAGAGCCGCCGCGAGGCGGTCGACCAGTTCCGCAGGCTCGGTCTTGGCGTGTCCGCCGTGGTGCTGGCCATCGGTGGATTGATGGTTTTCGTCACGGTGATGGGGTCGGTCCAGGAGCGGACCCGGGAGATCGGGGTGCTCCGGGCGGTCGGCTTCCGGCGCCGGTCGATCCTGTCGCTCCTCTTCTGGGAGACGGGATGGATCTCCTTGCTCGCGTCGGGGCTCGGGGCCGCGGCAGGGGCCGCGGCATCCCTCCTGGTTGCGCCATGGTTCGGAGTGGAGAACCCCGGGGTCCTTCCGGTCCCGCTGGTCGCGGGGCTTCTCCTGGGGATGACCCTGGGGATGCTGGGCAGCATTCCCCCGGCGCGGAGGGCGGCCGCGCTCTCCCCGACGGAAGCGATCCGAAGCCTGTGAAACGAGAAGGAGGATCCATGGAACCTGTCATCCGGCTGGAGAACGTTTCGATGCTGTATGGAAACAACGGCACGCAGACCGAGGCCCTTCGAGGGGTCTCCATGCGGTTCGACCGGGAGGAGTTCGCGGTGATCACGGGGGAATCCGGGTCGGGGAAGAGCACG
>MGPV01000040.1:55012-57257 GCA_001797615.1 Deltaproteobacteria bacterium GWC2_65_14 | reverse complement strand
GTTCCCGCTGGCGCCCCTTTCGCCCGACCGGCTGGCCGACCTGCGGAGGGAGACGATCGGCTTCATCTTCCAGGCCTACCACCTTCTCCCCTATCTCACGGCGCGGGAGAACGTGATGGTGCCGATGTCCCCGTCTCCGGGGCGGACGAAGGACAAGATGGAGCGGGCCGACCTGCTCCTTTCCTCGGTGGGGCTTGCGGGGAAAGAGGAGCGGCTCCCCTCGCAGCTTTCCGGCGGCGAGTGCCAGCGGGTCGCAATCGCAAGGGCGCTGGTCCACGACCCCCCGGTCCTGCTGGCGGACGAGCCGACGGGGAACCTGGACACCGAGACGGGAGGGCAGATTCTCGACCTGTTTTCAACCCTGCACCGGTCGGGGAAGACGGTGATCCTGGTGACCCACAACCGGGCGAATCTGGGCCGGGCGACCCGCTCCGTACGGCTGCGGGACGGCCGGCTCGTGGAGGATGCGCGGACCCCGTCGCGGGCGGCCGTGTAAGGAGGCGAGACGATGGAACAGGATAGGCAGGATAGGAACGAACATTCCGCCGAACCGGGGAAGCAGGAGAGGGAGGAACCGGGAGAATTGTTCGACCTTGGCCCGCCGGAACGGGAAGAGGAGGTTCGATCCAGGCCCACCTGGCGGGGGCTGCTGATCGCCGTGATCGCGGCGGTCATCCTGTCGGTCGGGGCGACCCTTCTCCTCGGAGGGAGCTATGGTTTCACCCGGGAGGGCGCCCGGCAAGGATGCGGCCCGGGGAGCGAATGCTGCCCGCCGGCGGATTCCCGGCCGGCCGGGGGGTGACCGTCCGTATCCATTGAGCCGGTCGACAGCATCGGTCCTGCCGGCTTGCCTTCGGAACGAAAGGAGAAATGAGGGATGCGAAGGCGGTATACCGTGTATCGGATGGAACCCGTGACCGGGAGGAAAGAGCCGATCGGCTGCGTTTGGGAGCGCCGAAGGAGCGAGCGGGAAACACAGCGGAATTTTCTCGCGCTCCTGGTGGAGGCGAGGAAACTTTTCGGAGACGGGCCGGGCGAGGCGATCCACATCGTGATCGACCACCCGAACAGGAAGGAGCAACCGGAGGAAACCGGGGACGCGGAAGAAGACGGGGCGGAACGGTTGGAATATCTGAGGAAAGGAGAACGGTGATGGGACCGGGAAAAAAGGGATTCATCCGGGATGTCCGGGGGGAGGCGGTCGCGATTCTGATGGCGGCAATGATGATCGGCGGATTCCTGTTCTGGCTGACGGCTGGTCATCTTCGCGGAATGCATGGAGGGAACCGGGAGGGGTTGGAATCTCGTCCGGCGGTCGCCGTCGCTCCGGTGCAGAAGGATTCACAGACAGGGGCGGGACGGGAGGGATCCCCCCCAATGCCTTCGGAGGAGTCGTTTGAAAAAGATCGGGGCGTAAATAATTCGCGGTCCGATGAATAGTTTCCGGATCGAAAACGGTCAAACAACAGGGTCGGACGCTTCCGGCCGAAAAGGAGGATTCACGATGAAAAGGGGATTGCGGTTCACGCTCTGTTTCCTGGCTCTGGGTGCGTTCGCGTTTACCGGGGCATCCGTCGCGGGCGAGAAGGGGCATGGCTCGATGTCCGGGATGCACGACAAGGAGAAGATGGAAGGGCACGGCATGATGAAGATGGGGGACAAGATCTTCGAGGGGAAGGTAGGCTCCTTCCACGGGGAGGCCCGGCTGGCGGACATGAAGGCCCAGATGGAGAAGGCGAAGGCCTCCGGGATGGCGATGCACGGGGCGATGGCGAACACCCACCACCTGTCGCTGCTCCTGACCGATCAGAAGACGAAGAAGGCGGTCACCGAGGGGAAGGGATCCGTCACGGTCACCGGTCCCGACAAGAAAAAGGCCACGACCGAGTTCATGGTGATAGAGGGGCATTTCGGCGCCGACGTCAACCTGCCCGACCCCGGGAAGTACTCCTTCCAGGTCGAGGTGGATTCGGGAGGAACGAAGGGCAGCGCCACCTTTCACCACACGGTGAAATAACGCTCCGCAACGTCCGGGGACCGGGGAGGATGCCAAGGAACGGGAAGCACCGGAGTACATTGCGAAGGCTTGTGAATAATATTCTTCATCGGGTTTCCGGATCGTTTGCGCTTCAAAGACGTAGCATGCCGGAAAACATGAAATGTTTTGCTTGCCTCATCGGTGGATGAACTGGCATGACAGGTGCACGAGGGAAGGCAGGTAAAGAGATCGTTGGAATCAGCACCG
>MGPV01000040.1:23814-54975 GCA_001797615.1 Deltaproteobacteria bacterium GWC2_65_14 | reverse complement strand
CCGAAGCCCCCGCCAGGGGGGTGCGGTAGCTTTCTGTAACGGATGAACTCATGAGATGATTTCCCCGAAAGGATCCGTCTGCACCACAGACGGTATGGGGAGGAGGGATGGCATGAACGGAACTGTGTCACAGGACGGTGCGGTTCGCCGGCGCATCGCTGGATTCCTCTCGGCTCTGGCGGTGTTTCTTTCTCCTGCGATTCTTCCGGCGGGGGAGGGACCTGTCCCTTCCTCCTTCTACGTCGAGGAGGCCCTCTCGAACAACCCCTCCCTCTCCGCGATGCAGGAGCGGATCCGGATGAAGGAGAACGCCGCGATCCGCGCGGGGGCCCTGGACGACCCGAAGGGGTGGGTCGGGATCACCAACGTGCCGGTCAAATCGTGGTCCTTCCGGGAGGAGGACATGACGGGGAAGGAGATCGGCGTATCGCAAATGATCCCCTATTCGGGCAAACGGAAGCTTCGGACGGACGTCGTGGTGCGGGAGAAGGAACAGACGGAATTCGACCTGCAGGAGATGCGGAACATGCTGCGGGCCGAGATCCAGATGACCTACGCGGAGATCTCTTACGTTCGCAGGCAGGCGGAGGTGGTTCGCCGGACCCGGGAGATCCTTCGGGAGATCGTCGCGGTTTCCCAGGAGATGTACGCCGTGGGGAGGGTGCCCCAGGCCGACGTCCACCGGGGGCAGGTGGAGTTCGAGAAGATGCGGGAGATGCTCCTCGTCCTCGAGAACCGGGAGAAGGTCCTTTCCATACGGCTCAACACGCTCGCCGCCCTGCCGCCCGAATTGCCGGTCCCCGAGATCGAACATCTCCACGAGTTCACCGTCCCTTTCCGCATGGAAGAGCTATTGGCGATGTACAAGGAGGAACGTCCGGCGAGAAAGTCGCTCCAGGCGCGCGTCCTGCGGGGGGAAGCCTCCATTGCGATGGCGAACAAGGAGTATTACCCGGACTTCGAGATCTCCGCCTCCTACATGCAGCGGGACGCAACGCCGGACGGAACAAGGCGCCCGGACATGTTCTCCTCGATGGTGCTATGGACCCTTCCCATTTGGAGAAAAGAGAAGCTGGATCCTTTCGTCCGGGAGATGACGGCGGAACGGGAGATGGCCCGGCGCGAGCTGGCCAACCTGGACCTGGAGGCGGCCAACGCGATCGGGAAATCGCTGGCCACGATTGAAAACCGCTCCTCCGTGGCCGTGCTCTTCCGGACGACGATCATTCCTCACGCCGAAACGAACTTTGAGACGGCCCTGGCAGCCTATCGCGTCGGAAAGGTCGACTTTCCGACGCTGCTGGATACGATCAAGAACATCCTCTCCTTCCGGAAGGATTACCACGAGACGGTGGGAGACCTGAACGTGGAAAAGGCGAGGCTGGGAGCGGTTGTGGGGAAAGACCTGAACTGATATGGGAACGCTGGATTCGAAATCGAAGCGACACGGAGACGGAAGATGAGCGAAGAGAGGAAGGAAGGGGCCACCCCCGAAATCCAGGGGGTGGTTGCGCCCGAGGGGGAGGCTCCGGGACAGCCCCCGGAGGGAAACATCCCTCCGCCTGAATCGTCGAAGAAAAAGAAGTTGAGCATCATCGTCATCGCGGCTTCGGTGCTGATCCTTCTCGGAGCCGGGACGTTGGCCTTTTTCAAGGTGCCTGCCTTCCACAACCTGCTGCACCCCCATCCGGCGGACAATGCCGCGATGGTCGCCCAGGGGGCGGCGAAGTACACCTGCGGAATGCACCCCTTCATCATCCTTGGCAAGCCGGGGAAATGCCCCATCTGCGGCATGACGCTTACCAAGATCGAAGATTCCGGCCCGGCGGCCGCGACCAGGGGCGCCGCCGCCCGGGGCGGCGGCGCGGGGAAGGGCGAGCGGAAGATCCTTTTCTACCGCAACCCCATGAACCCGGGCGTCACCTCGCCAGTCACGGCCAAGGACTCGATGGGCATGGATTACGTCCCGGTCTACGAGGACGAAGTCGGAGGTGGAGGGAGCGCCGTGGCGGGGTACTCCACGATCAAGGTGGGTGTTGAGAGCCTCCGACTGGCCGGGGTCCAGACCGCCAACGCGGTGCGCGAGAAGATCAGCCGCTCGGTACGGGCGGTGGGAAACGTCGTTCCCGACGAAACGCGCGTCCGGCGCGTGCAGACCAAGATCGAGGGTTGGATCGAAAAGCTTCACGTTAATTTTACCGGACAGGCGGTGGCGAAGGGCGAGCCGCTCCTGGACCTCTACTCGCCCGAGCTGGTGGCCAGCCAGCGGGAGTACCTGCTCGCCATCGAGATGCACAACCGGATGAAGGAGAACCCCTATCCCGAGGAGAGGGAGATGGCGGCGGAGCTCGTCCGGTCGTCCCGGCGGCGGCTCGAGCTCTTCGACGTGCCGCAGGACTTCATCGCCGAGCTCGAGAGGACGAAGGAGCCCCGGCGTACGGTGACGCTCAACGCTCCGGTGTCGGGCTACGTCGCGGTGAAGGAAGTCTTCGAAGGGATGAGAGTCATGCCCGGCATGGAGCTCTTCACCGTGACCGACCTTTCCCGGATCTGGATCGAGGCGGACCTCTACGAGTATGAGGCGCGGTCCGTGCGCCTGGGGCAGGAAGCGACCTTCGCTCCTGCCTACGACTCCGGTCTTCGGTTGAAGGGCAGGGTCGCCTACGTCTATCCGACACTCTCGTCCGAGAGCCGAACGCTGAAGGTGCGCTTCGAGTTTCCGAATCCCGGGCTCCGCTTGAAGCCCCAGATGTACGCCGACGTTTTCCTGGAGCTGGACTCCGCGACCGGAGTGGTGATCCCCGATTCGGCCCTGATCGAGACGGGTCTCCGCCAGATCGTCTTCGTGGACCTCGGCGGTGGGAGCCTCGAGCCCCGGGAAGTGAAGGTGGGCGTCCGAGGCGAGGGGAAGGCGCAGATCCTGTCCGGCGTCAAGGAGGGCGAGCGGGTCGCGGTGCGGGCGAACTTCCTCCTCGACTCCGAATCGAAGCTCAAGGCCGCTCTCACCGGGATGACGGGGGGCGGAACGCCTCCGCCGTCGTCGCAGGACCAGCCCCCGTCCCAGGACCAGCCCCCGTCCCAGGGCAAGCCCTCGTCGCAGGGCAAGCCCTCGTCGCAGGGCCATGCCGGCCACGGAGGCGGGCAGTGATGCCGCACGGCGCCGGGATACCCGGCGAACACGGTAAGGAAACCTTCATCCAGCGGGTCATCGGGTTCTGCGCGGTCAACCGCTACCTGACCCTGCTGGCCGTGGTGGCGGCCTGCGTCCTGGCCGTGTACACGCTCAAGGAGATACGCCTCGACGCCCTCCCCGACCTCTCGGACACCCAGGTGATCGTGTATTCGAGGTGGGACCGGTCTCCCGACATCATCGAGGATCAGGTCACCTACCCGATCGTGACGGCGCTCCTGGGCGCTCCGAACGTCAAGGCGATCCGGGGGTTCTCGGACTTCGGCTTCTCCTACGTCTACGTGATCTTCCAGGACGGCACGGATATCTACTGGGCGCGCTCCCGGGTGCTCGAGTATCTGTCCAAGATCCAGGCCCGCCTTCCCAAAGGGGTTCAGACCGAGCTTGGACCCGACGCCACGGGGGTCGGGTGGGTCTTCCAGTACGCCCTGGTGGACCGGTCTGGCGCCCATTCCCTGGATCAGCTCCGCTCGTACCAGGACTGGACGCTGCGCTACGCCATCCAGTCCGTCCCCGGCGTGGCCGAGGTGGCCTCCATCGGAGGGTTCCAGAAACAGTACCAGGTGACGGTGGACCCGAACCGGCTGGCGGCCTACGGGATCCCGCTCGACATGGTCACCGAGGCCATCCGCATGTCCAACAACGAGGTCGGCGGACGGCTCATCGAGTTCGCCGGAGCGGAGTACATGGTCCGGGGGCGAGGCTATGCCAAAAGGCCGGAGGACTTCGAGAAGATCGTGGTGAAAAGCGGTCCCGGCGGCGTTCCCGTGCTCCTCAGGGATATCGCCAGGGTGTCCCTGGGGCCGGAGATCCGCCGGGGCATCTCGGACCTGGACGGCATCGGGGACCACGTGGGCGGCATCGTGGTGATGCGCCACGGGGAGAACGCCCTGAACGTGATCGACCGGGTCAAGGAGAAGCTCAAGGAGCTCGAGCCCTCCCTTCCCAAGGGAGTGGAGTTCGTCACGACCTACGATCGCTCGGACCTCATCCACCGGGCGATCGGTACCCTCAAGCACGAGCTCGTGTTGCAAATGATCATCGTGTCCCTGATGATCCTGGTTTTCTTGTGGCACGTTCCGTCGGCGCTCGTGGCGATCATCACGATCCCGGTGTCCGTGCTCCTCTCGTTCATCCCCTTTTACTACATGGGGCTCACGGTCAACATCATGAGCCTGTCCGGAATCGCGATCTCGATCGGCGTGCTCGTGGACGGGGCGATCATCGAGGTGGAGAACGCCTACAACAAGATCTACCAATGGCAGGCCGAAGGCCGGAAAGGGGACTTCCACCAGGTGCGCCTTACGGCATTGAAGGAGGTGGGCCCCTCCGTCTTCTTCTCCCTCCTGGTCATCGCCGTGGCCTTTCTCCCGGTCTTTGCGCTGGTGGACCAGGAAGGAAGGCTGTTCAAGCCCCTGGCCTACTCCAAGAACCTGGCCATGGCGCTGGCCGCGGTCCTGGCGGTCACCCTGAACCCGGCCATGCGCATGATGTTCGCGCGGATCGACCCCTTCACCTTCCGGCCGAAGTTCCTGGCCAAGCTTGCCACGCGCGCTTTCGTGGGCACGTACTATGCCGAGGAGAAGCACCCGATCTCCCTCGCGATCCTCAAGGTGTACGAGCCGGCCTGCCGGTTCGTGCTTCGCCGCCCGAAGACCGTCATCGCGGTCTCCGTGGCCCTGTTCGCCTTGAGCATCCCCATCTATTTGAAGCTCGGAAGCGAGTTCATGCCGCCCTTGAACGAGGGCACCATGCTCTACATGCCCACGACCCTCCCCGGGCTCTCCGTGGCCCAGGCCCAGGACCTCCTGGAGCGGCAGGACAGGCTCTTGAAGAGCTTTCCCGAAGTCGAGCGGGTCTTCGGCAAGGCGGGGCGCGCCGACACGTCCACCGACCCCGCGCCCTTCTCCATGATGGAGACCACGGTGGTCCTGAAACCGGAGAGCCAATGGAGCCCGAAGGAGCGCTGGTACTCCTCCTGGGCTCCCGGATGGCTAAAGCCCCTCTTCCGGCCCATCTGGCCCGACCACATCTCCTGGGACGAGCTCGTGGCCAGGATGGACTCCGTCGTGCGGTTTCCGGGGGTCACGAACGCGTGGACCATGCCCATCAAGGCCCGGATCGACATGCTCACGACCGGAGTGCGCACGCCCGTCGGGATCAAGATCTACGGGAGCGATCTCGGGGAGATCCAGCGGATCGGGGAGCACCTGGAACATGTCCTCAGGCCCATCCGGGGCACCCGGAGCGTCTTCGCCGAGCGGGTGACCGGCGGCTACTTTGTGGACTTCGAGCCCAAGCGCGATCAGCTGGCCCGGTACGGGCTCACGATAGAGCGGGTCCAGGACGTGATCATGACCGCCATCGGGGGCGAGAACATCACCACCACCGTCGAAGGCCGGGAGCGCTACCCCGTGAACCTGCGCTACCCCCGGGAGCTTAGGGAGGACATCGACCGTCTGGGGAGGGTCCTGGTCCCCGTGCCCACTCCGATGGGAGCCCAGGTCCCACTCGCCCAGCTCGCGGACATCAGACTGGTCCAGGGCCCCGCCATGATCCGGGACGAGAACGGGTTCCTGGCGGGATACGTGTACGTGGATATCGCCGACCGGGACGTGGGGGGCTACGTGGAGGAGGCCAAGGCGGCCGTGGCGGCGAAGGTCCCGATCAAGACCGGCTACGTGCTCCAGTGGAGCGGCCAATACGAGAACATGATGCGGGTGGGCGAACGGCTGAAATTCATCGTGCCGGTGACATTGGCGCTGATCTTCGTTCTGCTCTATATGAACACGCGAAGCGCGTTCAAGGCGTCGCTCGTCATGCTCGCCGTCCCCTTCTCCGCCATCGGCGCCATCTGGCTCTTCTACCTGCTCGACTACAACGTCTCCATCGCCGCCTGGGTGGGGATGATCGCCCTCCTGGGCCTGGACGCCGAGACCGCGGTCTTCATGCTCCTTTTCCTGGACCTTTCCCATGAAGATGCGAAGAGGAAGGGGCTCCTCCGGAACGTCGCGGAGCTGGAGGAGGCCATCATCCATGGGGCCGTCAAGCGCGTTCGCCCGAAGTTCATGGTCGTCGCCGCGGCGTTCATGGGGCTTTTGCCCATCATGTGGTCGACCTCGGCGGGAGCGGACGTCATGAAACGGATCGCCGCCCCCATGCTGGGAGGCCTGGTCACGTCGTTCCTCCTGGAGCTTCTTGTCTACCCGGCGATCTACAAGCTCTGGAAGGCGCGGGAGCTCAAGCCGGACGCACTGCCGACGAAGGGGTAGGATCGAGCCGGCACGGCGGGCGCCTAATCCCGGAATTTCCCGTGGCAGAGGGCGCAGGTTTCCAGGATCCGCCCGAAGGCGACTGCCGCCTTCGGCAGGTCGTCGGCCTGGATCGCCGCTTTCAGTTTCTCCGTTCTTTTCCCCAGCTCCATGTAGAGCCCATGGAACTCCTTCGTCCGTGACCGGTTCTTATGGGGCATGTCCCGTTCGTGCCCCTGGAGCGACGTCTCGAGTTTCTCCGCCCCTTCGAGGGCCATCTTTCCGGCACCATGGATGATGGCGTTGGACAGCATGTCCGCCGCCTCCTTGAAGTTGGACATCCGCTCGTGCTGGGCCTTCATCGTTTCCTCGGTTCCGGCATGGCCCCCCCCCTTGTGCTCCGAAGGTCCTTGGGGCTTCGCGGGGGCAGCGAACAGCAACATCACGGCAAGGGAAATCATCGAAATGATCCGGGATTTCATGGTCATGGAATCCGCTCCTCGGTCACGAATTTGGGAAGAACGACGTGGAATCAGCCTACATCCTGTTCCTCGACTGGGGAAGGGAAATTCACATCCGTCCGCCGCAATTCGGTTCCCCCCCATTGCCTCCGTTCGTGAAGGGACAGGGATGGGCTGCCGCCTCTCGGGTAAAGAATACTCTTTGTTCCACTAGAGAAAAATCTACTGAAGGCAATGGTCGCTTCGTTTCGGCACATGGGTAACGTATTCATTTTACGGTGTTTGTTTGGAAATATTTACGTGGCATGCCCTTTGCATTTTCCCTTGCCAACAAGTGGTTGTGAATGGATCAACCGGATTCCAATAAATGAGGAGGACACCACGATGAAAAGAAGGGTATTGATGGCAGTCGCGGGGTTCGGGTTGTCGGTTCTGATCGCAGGGGTGGGATCGGCCTTTGCGGGGGAGAACAACGTTGATCCATGGCAAAGCTGGGGGCCTGTGGAGACAGGGGCCCTTCCCCAGTCGGATTCCTCGAAACAGGCAGCGGGAACGGCTGCCCTGCCGGATTCCGGGATGAGCAGCGACCTTCCGGATTTCGATGCGGATCCACGGTGGGAGGCATCCGGAGGGTAGTAGAGGATCGGGGAATCGCGTTCGAGCGGATCGGTCCTTCGGTACTGACGCTGGTGGATTCGATCCGGGGCCGGCCGGGAGAGGGTGGTTCCGCCTCCCCGGGCCGGCCGATTCTTTCTCCCATGTGGATGCCCCTATCCAGTAGCATTTCCTGATAAATTGCTTTTTTCCGGCAATTCTGCTAACCTGCCGTAAATTTTCCGCCTTCCGGGCGGATACCTTGGGCGGTACAATCAGGTGTCGCGCAGCGCAGGGAAGACCTTCCCATTGTTTCCAGTTCTGGTGTCGTTCCTATTGATGATCGGCGTTGCGATCCCCGGCCGTGCCGGGTTCGCCAGGGAACCGCACCTCCCGGATATCAACGGAACAGATGGTCTGGCTTTCATTGCCGGCCTGCCGGACGGAGAGGTTCCTCTCGGCAAGACTCTCCTCCTGGTATCGTCTCTGGGACGGAAGGGACTCGACGGGGAGACCATCGACCCCGACGTGGTGGAAAAGGAGATCGACCGGCTTGCCGACCGCATCCGCCCCGCCCTGGCGGACCGGAAGGATCCGCGGGACGTCATCTCCGCCCTCAACCGGTTCCTCTTCGACAGAGAGGGGTTCACCTACGACTGCGTCGCGGGGAACACGGACAACTATCTCCTGGACCGGGTTATCGCGAGAAGGCGGGGAAACTGCCTCGGATTGACCGCTCTGTATCTCGCCCTCGCCGAACGGCTTTCGCTTCCCCTGTACGGGGTATACGTTCCATCCCACTGCTTCGTTCGGTACGAGGGAGCGGGGGTGCGATTCAACATCGAGACGGGGGATAAGGGTGCCGAATGGGAAAACGGGCGGTATCTGCGCGAATTCGGACTCGCGGAAGGCAGGCCCTATCTGAAGTCGCTCGGCAGGAAGGAGACGGTGGGTGTCTACCTGAAGAGCCTCGGGGCCGCCTTTTCCCGAAGGGGGATGGAGGCGGAAGCCATCGATCTCTACGGGATGGCGGCGGCGTTCCATCCGGGGCTTCCCGATGCGCGCTTCAACCTGGGGGTCTCCTACCAGAAGATCGGCAGGCTCGACGAAGCCGTCGAGGAATACCGGCAGGCCCTTGTCCTGGACCCCGGTCTCGCCGTGGCCCGCGGCAACCTCGGGGTGGCGCTCGCCAGGAAGGGACTTTTTATCGAGGCGTTGGCCGAGGCCCGGAAGGCGACGGACCTTGCCCCTCGGAGCACGGTCAGCCGGGGAAATCTCGCCGCCACCCTGTGCGCATGCGGCATGCTGGAAGAGGGGATCCGGGAATACCGGAAGATCCTCGAAATCGACCCCGGGAACGCCCGGTCCCTGTCGGCGCTGGCGGAACGCCACCGGGCCTCCTCCGAAGCCTCCCTTCCCTGAAAGATCCTCACCTCCACACGTTCCGATCCTTTCCTTGACCGGCCGGTGAAATCGGCGAGAATGGTACCATGTCCAGCCTGGTCGCCGAAACCTTGCGGAAGACCCCGCTCTTCGGGATCATGCCTCCCGGCGACCTCGCCCGGATCGGGCGGATCGTCTCCCTGCGCCGGGTCGCGAAGCGGGAGGCGGTCTTCCGGGAGGGGGACCCGGCGGAGGGCTTCTTCATCGTCGCCTCGGGGAGCGTGAAGCTCTTCAAGCTCTCGCAGGACGGGAAGGAGCAGGTCCTCCATATCCTCGAGGCGGGGCAATCCTTCGCCGAGGCGACCATTTTCGAGGGGGGGACCTTCCCGGCGAACGCCGAGGCGCTTTCCGGCTCCGAGCTCCTCTTCCTCCCGAAGCGTCCCTTCATCGCGCTGCTCGAGGGGAACCCGAAAATGGCGCTGCGGATGCTCGCATCCCTTTCGAAATGGCTCAAGCGGATGACCGACCTGGTGGAGAACCTCGCACTGCGCGACGTGGAGACCCGTCTCGTCCTCTACCTCTCCGAGGGGATGAAGGAGCAGGGGGTGCCGCTGGCGGACGGGGCCGAGTACGAGCTGCCGGTCGGCAAGAACGTCCTGGCTTCCCGCCTGGGCACCGTCCCAGAGACCTTTTCGCGGACGCTCCGCAAGCTCCAGGAGGAGGGGGCGATCGATGTCCGGGGCCGGAGGATCCGGATCCTGAAGGCGTCCCGGTTTTTCTCCCCGCTTCCCCGCTGAGCCGTTCCGCCGCCTTCAACCCTTCCGCTGCGGGATGTTCCGGAGCATTTCCCTGACGTCGTTCAGTCGGAACGGCTTCGGGAGGAAGTGGTCCACCGTTCCGCTTCTGCGGACCTCGTCCTTTTCCAGCGACCACCCGCTGATCAGGATGACCGTAGTCTCCGGGGCAATCTCCTTGACCCGTCGGGCCACCTCGAACCCGTTGATCGGGGTCATCCCGATGTCGGAGATCACGACCGGGTGCCGCTTGTCCCGGAAGGCGGCGAGCGCCTCCAGCCCGTTCGAATAGAGATCGACCCGCTGGCCGAGATGCTGCAGGATGTTCGCCATCGCCTCCAGGACCAGTTCGTCGTCGTCCACGAGGAGGATCTTCCGGCTGTGGAGGGTCTCCCCGTCCGGGGGAAGCGGCGGCCTGGGGGCTTCCGGCCTCCCCTCCCGCAGGAAGGGGATCGTCAGCTCGAACCGGGTCCCCCGGGCTCCGTCTTTCCGGGGAAGGCAGGATGTCGTTCCCCCGTGCGCGGCGGCGACCCGCTTGACGATCGCCAACCCCAGCCCGGTGCCGTGGGGGGCCTTCGTGGTGAAGAAGGGCTCGAAGATCTTCTCCCGAAGCCCCTCCTCGACACCCGGTCCGGTGTCCTCCACGAAAAAGGTGACGGAATCCCCGGTCCGGAGGGCGCCCACGTCGACCGCACCTCCGGAGGGCATCGCGTCCAGCGCGTTGGCGAGCAGGTTGATCAGCGCGGTCCGGAGATCGCCGGGGACCCCGGTCATTTCGAGCGGCTCCGATTGCTTGCGGACGGCATATCGGATTCCCCGCCGGGCCGATTCGCTCTTCCACTTCCCCTCGAGGATGGAGACCGCCTCCGAAACGAGGGAGTCGGCCCGGATAAGGGCCTGTTCCGGTTCTTCCTCGGGATGCCGCCCCAGCAGGAACACCTTCCGGATGAGGGTTTCGGCGTCGAGCGCTGCCTTTTCGATGGAGGCGAGCGATTCCCGGATCTTTTTCACGGGAACCGGGCTCTCGGCGAGCATCCGCTCCACGCTCTCCCGGTTGGCGACGATCGCCGCGAGGTAGTTGTTGAAATCGTGCGCCACTCCGAAGGCCATCTCGCTCATCGCCCGGGTCCGCACATGCTCCTCGAGCATCGCCTGGGCCCTCCGGAGGGTCCGGAACGAGTGTTCGAGGATCCTCCCCATCTCGTCCAGTTCGGTGATTCCCGTCCCCCGCAGGGAGATCTCTTCGTCCGACAGCGTAGCCTTCCGGACCTGCTCCATGATCCGGACCCCGGGGATGATCGCGAACTTCACGCTGAACCGCACGACGACGAGCATGATCCCGGTGAGCACGAGAAAGGTGGCTGCATATCCGAGGATCCGGGTTTTCCGGGCGGTCCCGAATTCCTTCCCGGAGTACCGGACCTCCAGGGTGCCGATCCTCCTTCCGCTGTTCGGGGAACGGATCTCCCGCGCGACGAAGAACCCCTCTCCCGGGCCCGATCCCATCGTGTGGGTGCCGCCGATCCCCGCGCCGGCGCCATGGTCCGAACCGGAGGCCGGCAGGATGTCCGGGCACCGGTCGCAGCTGGCCACCACCGCGCCGGTCAGGTCGAGGACGCGGGAGGAAAGGATCTGGGAGTCGGACTCTGTGACCGCGTTCAGGATCTTTTCCGTTTCCGTCCACCGGTTGCTGGTGAAGGACTCCTCGCTCAGCTTGACCAGGAGGGCCGCGATCCGGTCGGCGTCTTCCATTCTGTCCCTCTGGTAGCTGCGCGAATCGAGGATCATCGCCCCGGCGACCCAGGCGAGGCAGATGAGGAATCCCGAGGCGGCGATCCACGCGAAGATGTAGGTGGAGAGGGAGACCGGCTTAGAGAAAAAGGGCTTCATGCAGCTCCCGGAACTCCTTCGTCTTCCGGTCCATCCCGCCACCGTAGCACGGCTGCCCAAGGCGTTCAACGGAATCCGGCCCGACGTGATAAGATGGCACCGATTCCACCGGAAGGGGAGGGGGGAGCGCTGGGGATGGGACACTTCTCGGTCAGCGTCATGGGGAAGGACCGGCCCGGGATCGTCGCCGAGGTCAGCCGGATCCTCTTCGAGCTCGGCTGCAACATCGAGGACTCCACCTGCACGATCCTCTCGGGGCAGTTCGCGATGATCCTCGTGGTCTTCCACCAGAAGATGACGAAGGTCTCCGAGATAAGCCCCGCCTTCGAGGAGGTGCGCGGCAGGATGGGGCTGATGGTCACCATCCACTCCCTGAAGGAAGAAGAGGTGGTTCACGAAAAGAGCTTCGCCGGACAACCCCACATCATTTCGGTGTACGGAGCCGACCGCCCGGGGATCGTCTACTCGGTGGCGCGGGAGCTCGCGGCCCGGAAGATCAACATCACCGACCTCAACACCCAGGTCGTCGGGTCGAAGGAGCGGCCGGTCTACGTCATGGTCATTGAGGCCGACATCCCGGAATCGGTCGACATGAAGGAGCTGGAGGTGGTGTTCGAGAAGATCAAGAAGGAGATCGGCGTCTCGATCTCGATTCGCCCGATCGAGACCGTGGAGCTCTGATCCCCGCACGCCATGGCCGTTCTTCCGATCCTGCAGTTCCCCGACCCCCTGCTGAAGGAGAAGTGCGCACCGGTCGACCGGGTGACGCCGGAGCTGTCCTCCCGGGTCGACGATCTTCTCGACACGATGCGCGCCTCCCCGGGATGCGTCGGCATCGCCGCCTCGCAGGTGGGGATTCTCCAGCGGATCCTCGTGGTCGACGTGTCGGGGCATAAACGGGGGAGCCGGGAGGAAAATCACGGCCTGCTCGTGCTCGTCAATCCCGAGATCCTGGCCCGCGGCGGAAGGCAGATGGTGCGGGAGGGGTGCATGAGCATCCCCGACTACACGGCGAATGTCCAGCGGGCGCAGTGGGTGCTGGTGGACGCCCTGGACCGCACCGGGAAGCAGGTGATCCTCGAGGCGGTCGGGTTCGAGGCGGTGGCGATCCAGCACGAGGCGGACCACCTGGACGGCCTTCTCTTCCTGGACCGGGTCTCCTCCGTCAAGACCGACCTGTTCCGCCGCAAGCGCTCCCGCTGAACCGGGATCGAGGAGTCAGCGGGCCTTCGCCTGGATGGAGGGGACCGGGGGTTCCTTCCGGGCCTTCCGTGCGGCCCTTTTCAGCGAGTCCGAAGCTTTTTTGACGAGGTCGAGCGGGCCCGCCAGGGATACCCCCTCCGGGCCCTCCAATAGCGAGGAGAGGGCTTCCCGTTTTCTCCCGGTTGGATCCGCCACCGCCGGATCTCCCTGCGCCTGCATCCCCCGCATGACGGATTGACCGGCCTCTCCGCCGCGCCCGGCCGCCTGCAGAGCCTCCCCCGCCGTCTCCCCGGAGATCCGGAGGAAGGGGGTCGCCCGCATCCTGCCGCCGCCATGCTCCACCTCGACCCAGCCGGAGTTCCCCTTGCCGTCCGAGTAGATCCCGATGGTTTCCCCTCCCTCTTCCGCCGGAGCGGGGCAGGCGAACGCGCAGGCAAGCGCCGTGGAAAACAGCAGGAAGGAAATCGTCCGGATCTTCATGGCGACCCTCCTCGGCGTCGCGGCCCCGGCTCTTCATCGGGGGTCGTCCGCGACAGGGATGTCGACCCGCAATAAGTGGCCTTCATATCCCGTGCCGTCCTGGAGCGCCGGATATCCGCTTGAATTTCGGTGAAATGTGTTGAGTCGGGGCGCGCATGAAATTACGGTATCGTAACCAGCTTGCTCCGCGCCGACCGGTTCGTCACCCGTTTCCGGACCGGCTCACACCTGCGGGGGGGCCGTTTTTGCGGTATCCTGTGGGATATTCCCCGGAGGGGACCGGTGGACGGATCCGCGGAGAGGTACCATGCCCGTTGAAGAGCGGAAGACCAAGTTCTGTGTGAACTGCGGCGGCCAGATCGACGCCCGGGCGGAGATCTGCGTCCTGTGCGGCGTCCGGCAGCCGTACAAGGGGGGCTCGGGGAAGATCAGCCGCCGCGTGGCAGCCGCGATCTTCGCGATCCTCCTGGGAAGCTTCGGCGTGCACCGGTTCTACCTCGGGCAGACCGGATGGGGGATCCTCTACGTCGTCTTCTGCTGGACGCTGATCCCGGCGGTCGCCGGGCTGATCGAGGGGATCGTCTATCTCACGATGAGCGACGAGGACTTCGCGGCGAAGTACGGGGCGTAGGGGGCGTCACTCGCCGGCTTCTCCGAAATTCCGCTCCCGGAGAAGGTCCGTCGCGCGCTCCGCCTCCTCCTCCGGAACCCGGATCTCCGCCGTCCCGATCCGGAAGAGATCCTGCAGGATCTCCCCCCGCACAAAGCAGCGGATGCCGGCCGATTCGAGGACCGATTTTGCCAACGCCAGGACGACCGGGTTCCCGGTCGCAAGCACCGTCACATGCTCCACGAACTCCGTCACCGGCTCCGGCGGAAGCTCCGCCTCCAGCGGTACCCGGCAGTCGGGGCACAGGGAGACCCCCGCGACATATTCCGCATGGCACTCAGGGCAGAACATTCATTCCCCCGGTGGGCACCGGGAATTTCCCTTCCAGGGCCATCGCCATCGATCCTTCCCGCCACGGAATCGTTGCCGTCAGAGGAGATCCCGCTTCCCGTTATACGACGGGACCGGCCCGGGGCAACGGGACAGGAAACGGAAAAGGGACCCGGCCGCCTGCCGGCCGGGTCCCCGGGTTACCATGGTGGCCCCTCCCAGAATTGAACTGGGGACACGAGGATTTTCAGTCCTCTGCTCTACCATCTGAGCTAAAGGGCCACGTTGGAAGTCTTCAATTCTAATGAGGCGCGGCGCCCCATGTCAAGCGCCGCCGCCCGTTCCCCCGTACGGTTCCCTGACGACGATCGTCTTGCAGACCCGGTCGTGGAGCCCCTGCTTCCGCGCGTCGAAGGCGGCCCAGAAGTAGCCGAAGTAGAGGGTCAGGTCGCACAGGAAGTAGCCGAGCCACCGGAACAGCGCCTTCCGGAAGTCGATCGGGGTCCCGTCCTCGTTCAGCACCCGGATCCGCATCGCCATCTTCCCGAAGGTCTGCCCGTAGGCCCCGTGGAGATAGACGTAGTAGAAGACGGGGAAGCCGAGGAAGAAGACGAGGCGCAGGACGTTCACCGCGGAGAACCCCTCTCCGGAGAAACCCTCCCCCAGTCCGCCTTCCGCCCACAGGCCGGCGTCCGCCCCATGCCGGTCCAGCAGGTAGAAGAGGTTGAACGCCGCGAGGAGGAGCAGGAGGTCGATGACCCGGGCGGCCGCCCGGGACCAGAACCCCGCGTAGGGGAAATCCCGCCCGGACCCGGGCTCCGTCATGCTTCCGCCTCGAAGTGGTAGGTGACCATGCAGAGCGCGGCCAGGGCCGCCGTGTCCACGCGCAGGATCCGCTGCCCGAGCCCGGCCCGGACGAACCCCATCGCTTCCGCCTCCCGGACCTCGTCCTCGGAGAAGCCTCCCTCCGGCCCCACCAGGAGCGACACGCTCTTCGGGCTTCCCATCCCGGAGAGCGTTGCCTTCAGCCCGAACCGCCCGACCCCCTCGTAGAGGACGACGCGTCCTTCGGAACGGGCGCCGGCGGCGACCGCCTCCGGGTAGGAGAGGAGTCCCGGGATCTCCGGGACCCGCCCGGAGCCGCACTGCTTCGCGGCGGCCAGCGCGACCCGTTCCCAGCGCATCCGTTTCCTGCGGGCCTCCTGCGGGCCAAGCCGCGGGATCGTCCGGGAGGAGCGGAAGGGGATCACCCGGGAGCAGCCGAGCTCGGTCGCCTTCTCGAGGATGAAGTCCAGCTTGTCCGCCTTGGGGAGTCCCACCAGCAGGGTGATCTCGATCGCCGGCGGCGGCTCCGGCGGGGAGGATTCGAGGATCTCGGCCCGCAGCGACCGGGAGGTCGCCTCGAGGATCCGCATCCGGTACCGGTTCCCGGCCTCGTCGAAGGCGAAGAAGGAATCCCCGGGGGAAAGCCGCAGGGAGCGGAGCATGTGCCCCGCCTCCGTCCCCGAAAGGAGGGCGGTGTCCCCCTCGATGTTCCGGCGCTCGACGAAAAAGGTGGGCATTTACCCGGCGACCGCCATCCGCAAGAGGAGCAGCGCCGTCCACTGCCCGTCCTCCAGGCGTCCCGCGGGGGAAAACCCCTCCGTCGCATACTCCTGCGTCACCCAGTCTCCCTTCTCCGCCAGGATCCCCGAGAGGATCAGCCGGCCGCCGGGGGCGCACAGGGAGGCGATCTCCCGCTTCACGTCGATCAGGATCTCCGCGAGGATGTTCGCGACGATCAGGTCGAAGCGTTCCCCGATCGCGGTGAGGGGGGTGTCCGCCGCGAGGAACCGGTCGGCGACGCCGTTGATCCGCGCGTTCTCGTTGGCCGTCTCGACCGCCCGCGGATCGATGTCGTTCCCCAGCACCTGCTCCGCCCCCAGCCGGGCCGCGGCGATGCCGAGGATCCCGGTGCCGGTCCCGAAATCGAGCGCCCGCCGGGGGGGATCCCCCTCCTCGAACAGCCCCTCGATCAGCCGCAGGCACATCCGGGTCGTCTCGTGGGTGCCGGTGCCGAAGGCCTGCCCCGGGTCGACGGTGAGCACCACCTCGTCCTCCCCCCCCTCGTACGGCTCCCAGGAGGGGCTCACGGTGATCCGTCTTCCGATCCTGCTCGGCTTGAAATGCTCCTTCCAGTTCTCCGCCCAGCCCAGGTCGGAGATCTCGGACGCGGAGAGGAAGGAGCCGCACTCCGGCCCGAACGACTCGTCCAGCACCGGGAGGAACTCGAGGAACTCCCCCTTGAGGCTGCCCAGGTCCGCCTCCCAGGAGAAGTAGGCGGTGAGCTGGGTCACCTCTTCCGGCGGGGGAAGGGGGTCGGCCGGATCCCCGTCCGGGCCGAAGAGCCGTTCGTCGTAGGCCATCCCCAGCGCCCCGAGCGTCGTGAAGAAGTGCGAGACGGCCTCCACCGCCTCGCGGCGCGTCTCCACGGTGATCGACTTCCAGCGGGTCATCGCGTCTCCCCCGGGGTTCCTGCCTTCATTATATACTCCGGCCCCTCCGGGGGAGGCCCTCCCCGGGATGTGATACGATACCACCTCGCCTCCCGGGCGATGCGCCGAAATGGACTCCGTGAGAAAAAAACTCCTGTCGGAAGCCGATGCGCTGAGGCCTGCCGCCGTCCGGATGCTTCGGGCGATCACCGGCTATTCCGAGCTTCCCCTGCGGGAGGTGCGGACCTCGGAGACGCTCGCCTCCTTCCTCGGGGAGCGGGGGTTCCGCGTGCGGCGCGGGGTTGCCGGGATGGAGACCGCCTTCCGGGCCGAGTTTCCGTTCGGGCGGGGGAAGCCGTCCGTCGCGCTGCTCTGCGAGATGGATGCCCTGCCGGGGCTGGGGCATGCCTGCGGGCACAACGTCGTCGGGGTCGCCTCCGCATGCGCCGCCGCCGCGCTGGCCTCGGCGGGCGCCGGGCGGGTCCGCGCCGGCCGGATCGTCGTGCTGGGGACCCCGGCGGAGGAGACCGGGTACGGCAAGGCCCGGATGGTCGGGGAGGGGGTCTTCCGAGGGATCGACGCCGCGATGATGGTCCACCCCTCCTCCCGGCGGCACGTCGACAAGGGAACCCTCGCCCTCCACAAGATCCGGTTCACCTATTTCGGAAAGGCCTCCCACGCCGCCGCCTACCCGGAGCACGGGATCAACGCGCTGAACGGCGTGCTCATGCTCTTCCAGGGGATCGCCGCGCTGCGCCAGCACCTGCCGGACACCGTGCGGGTGCACGGGATCGTGACGGAGGGGGGGAAGGTCCCCAACATCATCCCGGAGCGGGCGCAGGCCTGGTTCTACGTCCGCGGGGAGGACGACTCCGAGCTTGCCGACGCGGTCCGCCGGGTACGGGAGTGCGCGCGCGGGGCGGCGAAGGCCACCGCCTGCCGGCTGCGGATGGAGGAGGGGCCCTACACCCTCTCCGCGATGCGGGTGAACCCGGTGCTCGCCGCTTCCTACCGGAAGGCGCTCTCGCTCCTGGGGCTTCCGGAGAGCGGGGACCCGCCGAACCGCAACCGCGGCTCCTCCGACATCGGAAACGTCTCCCGGGTCGTCCCGGCCCTGCAGCCGAACGTCCCGATCTCCTCGGGAGCGCGGGTGGAGATCCACACCCGCTCCTTCGCGGAGGCGACCACCTCCCCGTCCGGGATCGCCGGGATGATGGAGGGGGTCCGGGCGCTCGCGCTCACCGCGTACGACCTCTTCGCCGACCCGTCCCTCGCTGTCAAGGCCTGGAAAGCCCACCGCACCTAAGAACGGGGACGTTCCTAAGAAGTGTCGCCCCCTCCTTTCCTTAGGAGCGTCGCTGTTCTTAGGAACGTCCCTGTTCTTGGGGTCAGGCGAGCAGGACGATCGTGGCGCCGTCGCCTCCCTGCTCCCGGGGGGCGGGGAAGAACCGTTTCGCGTAGGGGGAGCCCTTGAGGTGGCGGCGCACTCCCGTCTTCAGCGCCCCGGTGCCGTGCCCGTGGATCAGGAAGGCGTGGGAGGACTGGCCGAGCGAGAGCCGGTCGAGGAAGACGTCGATCTCGGGGAGGGCGTCGTCCACGTACATCCCGCGCAGGTCGAGGGTGTTCCCGGGGGTCTGGAGGTAGACGGCGGCCGCCGACTCCTCGGCACGGCGCGGCGTTCCCTTCGAGGGGGCCGGCGCGGCGTCCCGGTCCGCGGCGAAGATCCGGACCTGGTCGCGCGGCACCCGAAGCTTCATCCCCCCGACGAGCACCTCGGCTTCCTTCTCCTCGGGGCCCGCGGGCGCGGCCACCTCCCCTTCCTTGGACAGGGTGGAAAGGTACACCTTCTGTCCGGGGTGGAGGGTGGCTCCGGGAGGTGCCGGGGCGGTGCGGCTGATCATGGCGCGTACCACGGGGTCCTCCTCGACGCTTTTCGCCTTCTCCTTCCACTCCTGCAGGACCGTGGAGGCCTTCCTCACCGTCTCGATCTTCCGTTCTCTCCGCAGCTCGGAGGTGACCGACCGGAGTTCGTCCTCCGCCTTCCGGACCTCGTCCTGGATCCTGCGGCGCGCCTTCTCGAGCGCCCGCGACTCCTCCTCCTTCGCCCGCTGCCGCTCCGCCTCGAGCCCGCGGCGCGCCTCCTCCGCCTGCCGGCGCTTCTCCGCGAAGGCGGTCGCTTCGGCGGACAGCCTCTCCCGCTCCCTCTCCAGCCGGGCGAGCACCTCGTCCAGCTTCTGCCCCGCGCCGGTCAGGTACCGGCCGGACCGCTCGAGCACCTCCTCGGGGAACCCCAGCGCCCGCGCGATCTCCATCGCCATGCTCCGGCCGGGGACGCCGAGCCGGAGCCGGTAGGTGGGGCGCAGCTGTTCGGTGTCGAACTCCATCGAGCCGTTCTCGAAGCGGGGATCCTCGAAGGCGATCCCCTTGAGCTCCTCGAAGTGGGTGGTGGCCAGGACGCGGACCTCCCGGTCGGCGAGCGTCTCGAGGAATCCCCGGGCGATGGCGGCCCCCTCCCTCGGGTCGGTCCCCGAGACCACCTCGTCCAGGAGGACGAGGGAGCCCGCGTCCGCCCCCGCCAGGATCTCGTTCAGCCGGCGCACGTGGGCGGAGTAGGTGGAGAGGTCCTGCTCCACGCTCTGCTCGTCCCCCACGGCGGCGAAGACCCGGGGGAAGACCGACACGGTCGAATCGGCGGAGGCGGGGATCGACAGTCCCGCCATCGCCATCAGGACGAGCAGCCCCAGCGTCTTGAGGGCGACCGTCTTCCCGCCGGCGTTCGGGCCGGTCAGGATCAGGCAGCGGTACGGGCGTCCGAGTTTCAGGTCGTTCGGGACCACCTTCTTGCGGGAGAGGACCATCAGCGGGTGCCGCGCGGCGAAAAGGCTCACCTCGCCGGAGGCGTTCACGGTCGGCTCCGCCGCGGACATCTCCTCCGCCAGCAGGCAGCGGGCCTGGACGAAGTCCAGGATCGCGAGGATCTCCCGGCAGGCGAGGAGATCGTCCGCCCTCCGGGCGACCGCCCCCGAGAGCTCGGCGAGGATCCGCGCGACCTCCCGATCCACCTCGATCTCGGCCATCTTCACCTCGTTGTTCAGGTAGACCAGCTCCTCCGGCTCGAAGTAGACGGTCTGCCCGCTCTGCGAGGTGTCGTGGACGATCCCCTGGAAGAGCCCCTTGGCGGCGGTCTTGAAGGGGATGACGAGGCGCCCGGAGCGCACGGTGGCGTAGGCTTCCTGGATGTGGCGCGCGAACCGCGGAGAGCCGAGGATCTCCTCGGCCGTCTTCTGGAGCCGGCCCCGGAGCTGCTGGAGCTGCCGCCGCAGGTTTCCCAGCGCCGTCGAGGCGCGGTCGAGCACGTTTCCTTCGCCGTCGATCTTGAACTCGATCTCCTGGGCGATCTCCCGCAGGGGGGGAAGCCCCTTCGCGTGGTGGGCGAGGCGGGGATATCTTCCGCGGCGGTCCTCGAAGAACTTCCGGACCCGCTCCCCCGTCCGGGCCGTCTGACCGACCAGTAGCAGCTCGAGCGGAGCGAGGGAGGATCCCTTGACCGCCTTTTCCACCTCCGGGGCGATCTCCCGGAGCCCCTCCAGCGGGAGCGGTCCGTCCTCCGTGAGCATCCGCCGCCCGTCCCGGTTCTCCTCGAGCCGGATCCGGATCCGGTCCAGGTCGGTCCCCGGCGCGATCGAACCGCACAGCTCCCTGCCGGGGTCGGAGCAGGCGTGGGCCCGGAGCCGCTCGACCACCTTTCCCCATTCCAGCGCGGAGAGCGCCGTGTCCCATCCCGGAGCGTTCAACCGGTGCCTCGCCTTCGTCGGAAGTGCCGTGTCCGGGGTCATTATAACGGGAACGTGGTAGCATGATCGCCGGATATCCCGGAAGGGGAGAGAGGCATCCTTGTTCGGATTCCACCTGGTGCTCTTCTGGCTTTCGCTGTTCGCCTACGGCGCGGAGGCGGGGCTGCAGCTGGGCGGGATCGCCCCGAAATCGCCCGTCCGGTCGGCGCTCTTCGCGGGCCTTGTCCTGCACGGTCTCTTCCTCGCCGTGCGATGGTTCCTCACCGGGCATGCCCCGATGGCGGGGCTCTTCGAGTCGCTGACCGTGTTCTCCTTCTGCTCGGCCCTCTCCGCGTTTCTCCTGTGCCGGACCGAAGCGACGATGCCGGCCTGGAAGCCGCTCTCCATCCTGGTCCTTCTCCCGCAGGCCGGGGCCGCGCTGGTCGACAAGAGGCTCTCCCCCCTCTACCCGGCGCTGGACACCCCCTGGTTCGCCACCCACGTGGGGTTCTCGTTCCTCGGGTACGGGCTCTTCGCCGCGGGGCTCGCCCTCGCCCTGCTTTACCTGCGGCATGGCGGGGAGGAGGTCTACCGGGCCGCGGGAAGATCGGCGCTCTACGGGTTCTCGGCCTTTTCCGCCGGGATGGTCTGCGGCGGGATCTGGGCCTTCTACGCCTGGGGCTCCTACTGGATCTGGACGCCGAAGGAGATCTGGTCGGTGATCCTCTGGGTCTACTTCGCGGCGCTGACCCACCTCAAGTTCATCCCGGCGGGGAAGGGGTGGCCGGGGTGGGGCCGCCGCCTGGAGATGGGGGCCACCGCGGCCGGCTACTTCGTGATGCTGACCACCTTCCTCGGCGTGAGCCTGATCCTGCGCAGCTCCCACTCGTTCTGACCCCGGTCGCGATGCGCCCCGCCGCGGGGGCGTCCGTGAGCGGCTCCGCCGGGATTTGTCCCGTAGGAGATCTTGTGTACAATGCGAAGAGAGGTGACGTCATGAAATACAAGGTCGTCCTGACGCATTCCGAGGAAGGGTATGCGGTCCACGTTCCGGGATTGCCGGGTTGCTGGTCGCAAGGGGCCACGGAACAGGAAGCGTTGTCCAACATCCGGGATGCGATCCGCGAGTACCTTGCCGCCATCGGCGAACTGACGCAAAGCGCCGAGATCCGGGAAGTCGAGGTGGCCGGCTGACCCGTATTCTCACCATCCCACGTCATAATCCTGTCAATGCCTACACCATGGCCGGTATCGTCCGCGACGCGGGTCTGACCATCGAACAGTTCCGCGATCTTCTGTAGGCACCCGAATTCGCCCACTGCCTCCCTTGGCTGCTTCGCCCAGGATGCGCCCCGCCGCGGGGACGCCTGTGCGGCTTCGCCGCCTCCCCCTTCGTCGCGTCCGCGACTTCGGCGGGACAAGTCGGAGGGGGGCTTCGCTCCGCCCGCCCTCCGCTCCCGGAGAATCTTTTTATCTCCGCTCATCCCCCCATCCTTCGGCCGGCTTCGCCGATCGTGCGCCCCGGCGGGGTTCCCCTCTACCTACTTCCCCGCAGTTCGTCGTAAGATGGGGGGCATGGACGGGATAGGGCGCGGGGCGGGGGCGGGATGATCGGGGCGGCGTGGAGGTTCCTCACCTCCCTTACGACCTGCGCCTGGGTATCGCTTGCCTTCTGCGTCGCGGGGGCCGCCGGGTCGGTCCTGCTGGGGCGGTACCCGGAGATCTTCTCCGACATGGACGCCCAGCTGCTGGCCGGATGGTTTTCCCGCAAGGGGTTCGCCGCGCCGGGCCCGACGCTGTGGCTCTACGGTCTGCTCGCCGCGACCGCGCTCCTGGCGGTGAACGCCGCCTGCTGCACCCTCGAGCGGCTCCTGCAGATCTTCCGCGGGAAGGTGACGCTGCGCCGCCTCCTCCCGCACATCATGCACATCGCCTTCCTCGGCGTGGTCCTCTCGCACCTGGTGAGCAGCTTCTCCGGAGACCGGATCCCGGGGATCGCGGTCCCCGAGGGGGGATTCGTCCCGGTCGGGGGGACCGGGTGGGCCCTCCGGCTCGACCGCCTCCACGTCGACATGGCTCCGGAGGGGTACCCCAGGGACTTCTCCGCGGCGGTCACCCTCTTCCGGGACAGGAGCCCGCTCGCCCGGGGAGTCGTTCGGGCGAACGAACCGCTCTTCCACGAGGGGTACGGCATCTATCTCAAGGACTTCGGCCCCACCCCCTGGGGGGCCCCCTATGCGGTCTTCGACGCGAACCGTGACCCCGGCGCGTTCGCCATCCTGGTCTTTTCCCTGCTGTTCACCGCGGCGAACCTGGCCTGGCTGCTGCCGGAAAGGAGAACCGGTGCGTAGAAGGTTCCCGCCGCCGCTGCGCCCGGGGGATGTGGTCGCCGTCGTCGCCCCCGCGGGCCCGGTCGAGCCGGACCGCCTGGCCCGTGGGCTCTCCCGCCTATCGTCGGCCGGGTTCGTTCCCGAGACGGCCGAGGGGCTGCTCGCCAAGGACGGGTTTCTGGCCGGGGACGACGCCCACCGCGCGGCCCAGCTCCAATGGGCCCTCTCCCTGCCCGGGGCGCGGGCCGTCATGGCCGCGCGCGGGGGGTACGGGACGGCCCGCCTGATGCCGCTGGTGGACTGGAGGCGGGCATCCAGGCGTCCGCGGCTCTTCGTCGGGTACAGCGACGTGACCGCGATCCTGGCCTACCTCTCCACACGGCTTGGCATTCCGGCGATCCACGGGCCGATGGCGGCGGCCGACCTGGCGCTGCGGCCCGACCCGGCCTCCTTCGACGCCTTCCTGCGGCTTGCGGGAGGGAGAACAAGCCCCGGGGAGCCGTGGGGTCCCCCTTGCGACCGGCTTCGCGGCGGCGCCGCGGAAGGGATCCTTTCCGGCGGCTGCCTCTCCGTGCTCACATCGCTTCTGGGGACCCCCTTCGAGCCCGATTTCCGGGGGGCGCTCCTGTTCCTGGAGGATGTCTCGGAGCCGGCCTACCGGCTCGACCGGATGCTCACCCAGTGGATCCAGGCGGGGAAGCTCCGCCGGATCGCCGGGATCCTGGCCGGCAGGATTTCCCCGGTGCGGGGGGAAACCGCGGAGGGGATCCGCCGGGTCTTCGCCGAGGCGGGGAAGCGCCTTTCGGTCCCGGTCTGGTGCGGGTTCCCGGCGGGTCACGGGCGGACCAACTTCCCCCTTCCTTTCGGAGTCCGGGCGAGGATCGACACGCAGGGAAGACTCTTCCTCCTCGAGTCGCCGGTGGCGGGAACGTGATGGAGGCGGGTGCGGAGGGAGCCCGTTTCGGGGAGGCGGCCGGCCTGCTGGAGGAAGGGGTCCGGGAAAAGGCCTACCAGGCCGCCGTCCTGCTGGCCGCACGGGGGGAAACGGTCCTGTTCCAGGAGGCGGCGGGGGCGGCCAGCCTCTCCTCGGTCTTCGACATCGCCTCGCTCACCAAGCCGCTGGTCGCAACCCTCTTTTTCCTCCTCGCCCAGCAGGGGAGGATCTCCCCGGAAGACCGGCTGGAGGGGCTGCTCCCCGTCCGTTCCCCGGATCCGGAGGCCGGACGGATCACCTTCCTGCAGCTGCTCTCCCACACCTCCGGGCTTCCGGCCTACCGGCCACTCTACGAGGGGCTGCGGGAGGAGGGGGAGAAGCAAGGGTGCCGGATCCACGGCACCTCGGAGGGACACGACCGGATCCTCGAGGCGGTCCTCGCCATGCCGCTTTCCTTCCCGCCGGGGAGCGGCTGGGCCTACAGCGACCTGGGATACATGCTGCTCGGGAGGGCGATCGAGCTTTGCGCGTTTTCCTCCCTCGACCGGCTGCTCCGGAAGGAGGTGGCGCTCCCGCTCGGGATGCGGGACACCGGCTACCTCCCCCTGTCGTCCTTGAGCGAGTGTGAAACGGGAAGGATCGTCTCCACCGGGCGCTCGGAGGTGCGGGGGATCGAGAAGGTCGGCGAGGTCGACGACGAGAACGCCGCCGCGATGGGAGGGGTGGCGGGACATGGCGGGGTCTTCTCGACCGCCCACGACCTGTTCCTATTCTCCCGGGAGATCCTGCGGGCCCGCCGGGGGGAGGGACGGCTGCTCTCCCGCGCTTCCGCCCTCCGGATGACGGAGCGGGTCACAACCCCCGCGGGCTGTCCGAGGACGCCGGGGTGGGACTCTCCGACTTCGGACGCGGAGGGGGGATCCCAGGCGGGAGGGCGGTTTTCGCCGAACACGGTGGGGCACCTGGGCTTTTCCGGCTGCTCCCTCTGGATCGACCCCGAGCGGGAAGCCACGGTGGTCCTGCTGACCAACCGGGTCTATTACGGGCAGGACAACGGCCGGCTGAAAGCCCTGCGCCCCCGGATCCACGACGCGGTCCTCGCGGCGATGGACGGGTAACCGGGAATGAAAAACGTTCACCTGATCGCCGCCTGCGGGGTCGGGATGGCCTCGCTCGCCGGGATGCTCCAGGGGAAGGGGTTCCGGGTCACCGGGTCCGACGCGAACGTCTATCCCCCCATGAGCACCCAGCTGGAGAAGCTCGGAATCCGGCTCTTTTCCCCCTATGCGGCCGAAAACATCCCGGAGGATGCCGACCTCGTGATCGTGGGGAACGCGGTCTCCCGCGAGAACCCCGAGGCGATGGAGGCGGTCCGCCGGGGGCTTCCGGCCCTGTCGATGCCGCAGGCGGTGGACCGGTTCTTCCTCCCGGGGAAGGAGCCGGTCGTGGTGGCCGGGACCCACGGGAAGACCACCACAACCTCCCTGGCCGCCTGGTCGCTCTTCGCCCTGGGCGCCGACCCCTCGTTCCTGGTCGGGGGGATCCCGCGGAACTTTCCGGTGAGCTACCGGCTGGGGGAGGGGCGGCATTTCGTGATCGAGGGGGACGAGTACGACACCGCCTGGTTCGACAAGGGGCCGAAGTTCCTCCACTACCGTCCCCGGGTCGCGATCCTGACCGGCATCGAGTTCGATCACGCCGACATCTACCGGGACCTTCCCCACCTCACGGAATCGTTCCGGAAACTGGTCCGAATCCTTCCCAAGGAGGGGCTCCTCGTCGCCTGCGCCGACACCCCGGAGGCGGTCGCGGTGGCAAGGGAAGCCGTCTGTCCCGTCACGTTCTACCATGCCGGCGACCGGCCGGCGGTGGAGCCGCCCTCGGAGCCCTGGGTCGTCCGGACGGCGCCCGGGGAGGGGGAACACTCCCGGTTCCGGATCGAACGGGGAGGGGAGTCGCACGAGTTCCCCCTGAGTCTTCCGGGAAGGCACAACGCGGCGAACGGTGCGGCGGTGGCGATCGTCCTGATGCGCTTGGGATTCCCCCCGGAGAGGGTGGCCGAAGCCTTTCACGGGTTTCTGGGGGTGCGGCGCAGGCAGGAGGTGCTCGGCGAGTTCGGCGGGGTCCTCCTGGTCGACGATTTCGCCCACCACCCCACGGCCGTCCGGGAGACGATCGGGGCGATGCGCTCGCGGTACCCCGGAAGGCCGGTCACGGCGGTCTTCGAGCCCCGGTCGAACACCAGCCGCAGGAAGCTGTTCCAGCGGGAGTTCGCGGAGGCGCTCGCCGGGGCCGACTCCGTCGTCGTGGCTTCGGTCTTCGGGGCGGAGAAGTTTCCTCCCGCCGAGCGGCTCGACCCGGGGGAGGTGGCCGCCTCGGTTCGGGCGTCCGGCCGGGAGGCCCTCCACATCGCGGAGGTGGACCGGATCGTGGAGCATCTGGCGTCGACCGCCCGCCCCGGGGATCTCGTCCTCATCATGTCCAACGGGGGATTCGGCGGGATCCAGGGGAAGGTGGCCGCCGCCCTGGGCGATCGCACGACCTTCCGGGAAGAAAGGACGCGGCAACACCCTACTTCTTAGGAACGTCCCTGTTCTTGGGTTTTTTGATTTGACTCGGGGGGGGGGGACTGGTACATTTTGCCGGGTATGGGGCGGGGAAAAGGGAAATTCGGCCGGCGGGCCTGGCTGGCGGTCGGACTGTCCGGCCTGGTGTTGGCCTGGCTCACCGGCACCGCGGCGGCGGAATACCCGCGCAAGGTCGCCATCGCCCCATTTACCGTCCTGACTCCCCAGGAAGATCTCCGGAACATCGTGCCGGTGCTCCCCCGTCTTCTTTCGTCCCGCCTGATGGCGCTTTCGGGCGCGGAGGTCCTTCTCCTGACGCCCGGGGAGACGCCCCCCGAGGATGCGGCGAAGAAGGCCGGGTACCCGCTGCTTCTCCGGGGGACCGTGGCGAAGCTGGGGGGCGGGTACAGCATCGACCTCGCGGCGGCCGACCTGGCCGGCGGGAAAGCGGCGGGGGCTTTCTTCGCCTCCGCGGACACCATCGACGCGATCATCCCCCGCCTCGACGATCTTGCCGCCGACATCTCGGAAAAGCTGTTCGGTGTGAAGACAGCAGCCAGGGTTTCCGCGCCTGCCCCGGCGGGCCCGCCGTCCGCCTATTTGCCTCCGCCGCCAGCCGCCGGACAGACGCCGCCCGCGGTGCCTTCGGAAGCATCGGTTCCCCCTTCCGCAAAGCCTTCCGCCGTCCCCCCGCTTCCCGCGAAGGACTGGACTCCTTCCTCCCTGAGCAAGGTTGCGGAGTCCGGAAGGATCGCCGACGAGTTGTACGGCATCGTGTCGGGCGACGTGGACTCCGAAGGGAACGGCGAGGTCGTCGCCTACGGGAAAAAGATCCTCCATCTCTACCGGGTGAAAGGGAGCGAGCTGCTCCCGTTCACCCGGATCACCGAGGGGTTGCCGGACCATATTTTCAACGTCGAGGCGGTCGACCTCGACGGAGACGGAGGGAAGGAGATCCTGGTGACCGGCCTCGACGGGGAAGAGATCCGGTCCTCCGTCTGGAAAAGGAAGGGGGATATCTACGAAAAGATCGCCGGCCGCATCCCCTACCACGTCGTCCTCCTGCCGGATTGGCAAGGGAAGGCGGTATTGGTAGGCCAGCAGAAGGGCGGAGACACCCCCTTCTCCGGGAAGATATACGAGATGTCCTGGGACGGGAAGTCGCTGGCGAAGGGCGCACCTCTCCCGGCCGACACATCGCGGGCTCCCCTTACCTCCGGAGTCATGGGCCTTTCCTCCGCGAGGTTCGGGGAGCAGTGGAGATGGATCTACACGGATGAAAACGACAATCTCCGGGTTCTCGACGCGGTCGGGAGCACCGAATACAAGACCGGGATGAAGTACGGATGGTCGGGGGATTCCTTCGAATGGGGGCTCTATCTCCCCCGCGTTGGAAAAACCAGGTACCCTGTCCGGAAGGCGGTCCGGGTTTCCCGGGACCCGGGAGGCCGGTTGACGCTCCTTGTGCCGGAACAGGGAGACCAGTTCATCAATATCGAAGCGTTCAGCAGGGCCAAGCGTCTCGTTCTTCTCCAGTGGAGCGGCGGGGAGATCGTGGAAAAGGCCGGGACCCCGAAGGGAGATCGGATCTACTCGGGCGCGGATTACCTCCCGGGAGCCGTCCTGATACCCGGGGGGAAGGTGATCGCCTCCGCCATCGAACGGTCGGGCGGTGTTTTAAAAGGTGGAATCAGCCGCCTGGTTCTGTTCCGGGTAGAGTAGGTACGAGGGGAACGGGGCGATGGGGTCTGTGTGAAAACAGTTGACAAGGTTGAAGACAAGATGATATTTAGGTCAAAAAAACATGGTTTCTTAAATGGCATGATGGCGTTGCGGGTGGGATGAAGTACTTCATTTATTGGGGGAGGAGGTGGTGGCTGGAGGGGATGAGGCGATCGGCAAGTCAGGATTATTCCACAGGGGAAGAAAGGCGTTTATCTCTTCAAGGAGGGGAATGATGAGGAAAAGCCTGGTACTATTGTTTGCTGCGATCCTGGTGGCGGCATTTGCCCTGCCGGCGATGGCGGACATCTCGTTCTTCGGAACGGCCAGGGTCATGCCGACCTTCTACTCCAACTTCGACTTCAACGACAATACACCCGATGCGCCGGTTCTGAACGAGGGCGGCTATACCGCGGGCGAGCACATCCGCTCCGAGCTCCGCCTGGGGTGGAAGGCGGGCGGGGACAACTGGAAGATCATGATGATCGCCGAGTCGGACGTCATCATGGAAAAGGACACGGCGGACCGTTCCTTTTACACTGGGACGTTTAAGGGAGTTGGAGATAGGCCCAATGCCGGTTCCGAGTTCGGGATCGAGCGGTTCGAGGCGAACTACACCTTCACGCCGGCTTTTGTTCTGTCGACCGGATGGAACATCCGCGCGGCTGACATCCGGACGGGCGGCCTCCTCTTCGGCGATGATCACCCGTTTCTCGAGGTCGGCGGCAAGCTCGCAGAGAACCTGAACTACGCGCTCACCTACATCACCGTCAATAACCGCACGCTGACTTCAGGAGTCTCACCCGTAAAAGACGACTGGCGTGCCTACCTGCTGAAGTTCAATGCCGACGTCGGATCGGGCGACGCGAAATTCACGGTGAGCCCGATGCTCCTCTACAGCGACAACCGGCTAAGGAGTGCGAAGGTCTACTACTACGGCATCGAGGCGTTCGGGCAGGTCGGGCTGTTCAAGCCCTCCTTCGAGTTCGTCTATGCCGACGGGGAGTTCCGGGCCCCCTCCACGACGGACATCAAGGCGTACGCGGCGTTCGCCGGCGTCGAGGCCGCGGTGAGCAAGGCGCTTAACCCCTACATCGCCGTCCGGTACGCCACGGGGGACGACAACAGCAGCGACACCGAGGCCGAGGGCTTCGTCGGGGTCACCGACATCGCCCGGTTCACCCCGCTCATGGGGATGGACGGAAACATCCTCGGCGAGTCCATGGGGAATCCGTACGGGAACGTGCTGTATTCTTACGCCCCGGAGAGGAAGTTTGGTACCAATCTATACGGCGGGATCGGCAACGCCGGCTCCGGCGACAACCCCGGGCATATGATCGTCGCGCTCGGGTCCAAGGGCGCCCTTTCCGATGCGCTCTCCTACAAGGCCCAGGTCTTCCTGATCTGGTACAACGAGACCCCGAACATTCCGGTCGGAGCCGGACAGACCGTGACGGAAGTGGACGACTATGCCGGGACCACCTTCGATCTGCAGCTGGCGTACAAGTTCGCCAAGAACTTCTCCACGACGTTCATCTACTCGGCGTTCGTGCCGGGGGACGGGATCAAGCAGCAGCTGGCGACCACGGCCGATGATACGATCGCTCAGCTCGGCACTCTCCAGCTCGTCTGGGCGTATTAAGCGAAGAGAGAAAGTCCAGGACGGAAACGTCGGCCGGGGCCCCGCACGGGGCCCCGGTTTTTTTCAGCCCGTTTCCGCCGATTGTTCGTCGTGGCTCCGTTTCTTCCAGGGTCTACAATTTTTTCCAGTAGCTGTTCTCCGTGACCGCGGAACCGCCCTGTTCCTCTCCAGCCGGGAAGGCCGCTCCCGCCGGGAAAAGGACCAGCGGCTCCTTCACGTCCAGGAAGTTGTCGTATGGGGTGGTATCCAGCCGCAGGGGTACTTCCGCCCGAATACGGTACTCCCCCGGAGCCACTCCCTTGGTATCCCAGATGAAAGTATGCCGATACTCGTCCCCGAGGCTGGCACCAAACTCATAGGAAAACAACATGCTTGCAACCACTTTGCCATTGGCCAGCACATTGGCCGAGGTGGATTCGTAGTAGTTGTTGATGAGTTCTCCCCAATGCATCCAGACGACCTCGATCCGGATCGGATCCCCGGATCGGGCCCGGATCGGGGTGACCGTGACCTTGCGGACGACAAGGTCGGCATGGGCCCCGTCGCTGTCCCCCACCGACGACAGGCGTATCAAATGACCGGCGATCGCCGGATGGCCATGAAGGAACAGCAAGGGAGCGAACAGAACTGCGGTGATCCATACTCTTTTTTGCATAGAGTTATCCTCCCTCAGTGCTTCCCCCTAAGGCTTGGATGTCCCGGGAAGGAAAAAAATTCACGGTCCTTGGGGGCTCACCCGTCGGATCCGTGGAAGGACCTTCGGGGGGATCCGATTGACGCCCGGGTGGCTATCCCTGGCGAACCCGGTCCGCTACCGGTCCGGCGCCCCGGTCAGCGGGAGAAAGAGCAGGCGGCTGCTCTTCCTCGGCTGCAGCATGGAGGGCGACTCCGAGGTCACCACGAATATCCCCTTCCGGCTCGCATGCAGACCCTGAATGGGAGTTTCCAGTTCCGGCCCGAGGGTGCCCCGGACGAACCGCCCCTCGCGGTAATCCAGGGTCGCCAGCCAGCTCTTCCGGACGTCGGGGCCGATCCCCGAGACGGGGGATCCCTCGAAGGCGGCGGCCACTACCTCCAGGCGGCCGTCTCCGTCCAGATCGACGACCGTCGGCGGAACTTCGAAAGTCGCCGTGGTGAAAAGCCGGTCCGCGGCGCCGGGGTTGACGTCGTAGGTCAGCACCGAAAGGCTTCCCCCCATCTGCCGGGAGGATTCGTAAAGAAGCTCCGTTCCGCTGTAGACAAGCAGCTTCCGGTTGCGCACGAACACGGTCTCCGGCCTGCCGTCGCCGGTCAGGTCGGCGAAAAGAGCCCCCTGAACCGCAAAAGGCCTGGACACCGGAAACGACGGCTCGCCGATCGCCAGTTCCTCCCCTCTCAGCCGCAATTCCCGGATCCGGTCGCCGAAGAAAATGTCCCGGTCGAAGGCTTGGCCGAGCAGTGTCTCCCGGGCTCCGTCCCCGTCCCGGTCGAAACTCCCAAGAAGGTAGGGGATTTCTTCCCGGATCGACGCCAGCGTCCCTCCCCGGAGCGCGT
>MGPV01000040.1:0-23800 GCA_001797615.1 Deltaproteobacteria bacterium GWC2_65_14 | reverse complement strand
ATGGTTTGGCCTATAGCCGGGTTGTACGCCTGGTTCTCCTCGACGGCCAGGGTCGCGGCCAGCAGGAGAGGGCCGCCGGGCGAAGGCTGCCACCAGTGAAGGCTGTGGATGCGTCCTCCTCTGGATTCTCCGCCCGTCGCCAAGGGGACCAGCCGGTCGCCCACTTCGAACACCTCGATCCGGCTCCCTTCCGTGACGGCGAGCAGGAGGCGGTTGCCGTCGCGCGCGAAATCGGCCATCAAGGTGCTGTCGGGCAGCGTCCCCAGCACCACGAAGTCCGCCGCGATGGCTTGTCCGGTCGTTTCCTTCCCGACCGCGGCCACTTTCCGTTCCACCGGGCTTGCAGCAACCTGTTCCGTCGGCGCGGTGGGGGGGGCCTCCGCTCGTTCCCCCGAGAGATTGTAGGACCGGTGAGGGGTGTCCAAGGCCCGTACCTCCATGGTATCCGGCCCGAGAAGGAAGAAAAGCCAGGTCCCTTCGGGTAGCGGCGCCGTTTTCCCGCCGTCGGTCGCCTCCCGGAATTTCCATTCCAGCCCGGGAAGAACAAAGCGAAGCCGATCGAAGAACGGCTTTCCCCTCCCGGTTTGATCGAGGAACAGGGCGGGGACATGTTCGAACCGGCGGATGACGTCTCCGCTTTGGATCTTCTCCGTGACTCCGAGGGAGCGGGTGAAGGAATAGCCGGGCCGGATCCGGGTGACCTGGAGAAACCCCTTCACCCGGTCGAGGGTACCCAGCTCCTTTCCGGTGACGGGGTGGACGATCGGCTCTCCCGGCTGCACGACGCTGAAGAGGTCGCCGACGTCGATCCCGTCGGCTGCGGTCCGGTCGATCAGGAATCCGCCTTCGGTCGGCTGGACCACGTACCCGGAAATGGGGGCGAAATCCCGGGCAAGATCGTCGAGGACGGTCGCCGGGGCGGCGGAAGCAAAGACGAGAGACATCAGGATCACGAAGATCGCGGTGCGCCGAATCGACAAGCGGAACCTCCTTTGGTGGTACGGATCGTTCCCCCCCCGTCAACAGCCTACCGTCTACATTGGGCGGGGTGAAGGGGTAAAATCCTCCAGGGAGGAACGACGGGTGAAAAAAAGGCCGGGCCCCGTTGCAGGGCCCGGCCTTGCCGGTGTCGAGACTGTCCGTTCCGGGGGTCCCTTAGAACTTGTAGCGGACCCTGGCGGTGGACCGGAAGATGTTGGCATCGGACTTGCCGTCCACCACATTTTCGAAGGCGTCCATCCCGTCGTCGGCGATCAGGTACCCCGCGTTGATCGCGAACTCCGTGCTCGAGAAGAGCTTGTAGCTCAGGTAGGCGTCGATCTCGGTGCCGAGCGCCTTCTCCTTCTTGCCGCCGCCGATCGTCAGGTCCTTGGCGGTCTGGAGATACAGGATGGCGGCGCCCACGCTCAGCTTGTCGCTCGCCTTGTGGTCCAGGGCCAGCTTGTTGAGGAACAGCCCCTTGTCGAGGATGTGGGGGGCCTCGGTGAAATAGTTGTCGTCGGTGTAGCCGCCTTCCATGAGGATGACGCTGTCGAACCGGTCGACGTCGGTGGACATGAAGTTCTCGATGTCCCCGTCGCTGCTGTTGTCGTCCCCCGAAGCGTACCAGATGGTATAGGTCAGGCGGGTATTGCCGAAATTAACGCCGAAATCGGCATGCGCCAGGTAGGCGCTGACATCGCGGCTGATCGCGGTGTTGTCCTCCAGCGAGCCGCCCTGGTAGATCAGGTCCCAGTTGAGGAAGGCCTTGCCGAACCCGGTGGGGAAGGTCCATGAACCGTCGGTGCCCAGCGTGTAGATGTCGAAGTCGACGTTGTTCAGCAGCTTCACCTGGTATTGACTTGCGGAGGTGAAAGCCTGGTTTTCGTCCGAGCCCGGATTGCGCCCCTGGTACAGGGCGAAGACGCCGGCCTTGGCTCCCTCCGCCGGCTTGAAGTCCACACGGGCCAGCAGCGCGTCGAGATCCTCGAAGAGGTTGTCGTCCTTGTCGTTGTTGAAGTTTTCCCGGCCGCGGATCCAGGCCAGGGTCAAGTCGGTGGGGCCGGCGGTACCATTGTACTGAACGCCCATGGCGGTCTCTTCCCAGACGAAGCTGTTGACGCTGAAGGGGAAGAGACCGATCGTGAAGCGCGCCTTGCTCGCCACCCCGGGGAGCTGGAAGTCGGTGTAGGCCCAGCGGGTCTCGACGTTGATCCCGTCGCCGGAGAAGTCGCCGCCCCCGGTCCGGGTGCTGCCGCCGATTCCGGCGCCGTTGCCGAAACGCAGGGCGCCCAGCTCGATGGCGTACACGCCCTTGACCTTGCCGTCGTCGGTTGCGGCCTCGACCCAGAGGCGGTACTTGATCTCTCCCCAGGACTCGTCGACGCCGTCCTTGTCTACGACACCTGCAGTCTTGACCGTCTCCGACGCCCCGAACATTCTGCCCTGGTTGGTGTACGCCATGAACCGGTTGTTCAGGTCGCCGTGGAACTGGAATGTGGCGGCTGACGCGGAGCCGGCAAGGCCGATGGCCAGCAGGACTCCAAGAAGCAATGCTGCTTTTCGCATGTTCTCCCCTCCTGTAGTGATGTTGATGGCCGGCACGACGTAACAACCTCTTTCGCCCAAGCGGGGGGTTCCCGAAACGATGAACCTGCCGTATCTCACGGGTTCGGATCAGACTTCCCCCATAAACCAGTGCGAATTTATAACGTGTCCAATGGCGCGTCAAGAACAAAAGCATCAGGCGAAAACCTTCATAAAGATATCCACCACACGAATCGGGAAAATCGCACCTCCCGTTCCACTCCAGCCTGTCCCGTGCTATTTTCGGTTTGACGGAACGGGTCCTTTTCCAGTAAATTAGCCTTTTTATTCCGGGGAGAAGCGCGGATTCGATGTTCGAGAACCTGTCGGAAAAGTTCCAGGGGGTCCTGAAGGGCCTGCGCGGCCACGGGCGGATCTCCGAGGGGAACGTCGAGGAGGCGCTCCGGGAGGTGCGGCTCGCCCTCCTGGAGGCCGACGTCAACTACAAGGTGGTCAAGGAGTTCACCGCCGCCGTCCGGGAGAAGGCGCTCGGCGCGGAGGTGCTCGCCTCGCTTTCCCCCGACCAGCACTTCATCAAGATCGTCCACGGCGAGATGGCGAAGATGATGGGGGGGGAGGCGCAGGATCTCGACCTGGCACGCAAGCCCCCGGTGTCCCTGATGCTCGTGGGGCTCCAGGGCTCGGGGAAGACCACCTCCTGCGGGAAGCTGGCGCTCCACCTCCGGAAGCGGAAGCGGCGCCCCTTCCTGGTCCCGGCCGACGTCTACCGGCCTGCCGCGATCGAGCAGCTCAAGGTTCTCGGCGGGCAGATCGGCATCCCCGTGTTCGACAGCGACCCCGGGGCCGATCCGGTCGAGATCTGCCGGCAGGCGATGAGTCTGGCGGACCGCCTAGGGCACGACACCCTGCTGCTGGACACCGCGGGGCGTCTCCACATCGACGAGGAGCTGATGGAGGAGCTGCGCCGGATCAAGGAGGCGGTGGCCCCGTCCGAGATCCTGCTGGTGGCCGACGCGATGACCGGGCAGGATGCGGTGAACGTGGCCAAGGCCTTCCACGCGAAGGTGGGGCTTACCGGCGTGTTCCTGACCAAGATGGACGGCGACGCCCGCGGCGGGGCGGCCCTCTCCATCCGGGCGGTCACCGGGGCGCCGGTCAAGTTCGTAGGCGTGGGGGAGAAGCTCGACGCCCTGGAGCCCTTCTTCCCCGAGCGGATGGCCTCCCGCATCCTGGGGATGGGCGACATCCTGACGCTGGTCGAGAAGGCGCAGGACACGGTCGACGAGAAGCAGGCCCAGGAGCTCGAGCGGAAGATCCGCAGGAGCGAATTCACCCTCGAGGACTTCCGGGACCAGATGGTAAGCATAAGGAAGATGGGGTCGCTCGAGGAGATCCTGGGGATGATCCCGGGGCTCGGGGGGAAGATGAAGGAGCTCAAGAAGGCGGCCCCCGACGAGAAGGAGCTGACCCGGATCGTGGCGATCATCGACTCGATGACGCGGGAGGAGCGCCGGAACGCGAAAATCCTGAACGGCAGCCGCAGGAAGCGGATCGCCGCCGGCAGCGGCACGACCGTCCAGGAGGTGAACCGGCTGCTGAAGAACTTCCAGCAGGCCGAGGGGATGCTCAAGCGCTTCGCGAAGGGGGGAAAGCGGAAAGGGGGGAGGGGGGGGATCCCCTTCCTCCAGTGACGGCGTAGGAGACGATCCGGCGGGGAGAACCGGCGGCACGCTTGCGATGCGGCCATGATATAGTTTCGAAAATACAAGACGATTCGGGAGGAACGGAAGATGTCGGTAAAGATCCGGTTGACGCGGACGGGACGGAAGAAGCTCCCCTCCTACCGCGTGGTGGTGGCCGATTCGAAGGCCCCACGGGACGGGCGGTTCATCGCGAGGGTGGGGACCTACGATCCGAAGGAAAACCCGGCCCGCTTCCTGGTGGATGAGAAACAGGTCCTTTCGTGGCTGTCCCGCGGGGCGCAGCCGACCGAGACGGTCCGGAGCCTGCTCGCGAAGGCTGGGATCTGGAAGAAGTTCCAGGAGTCGAAGAAGGGGAAGCAGGCGGTCGCCTGACCGGGCGGAAGGGGCCGCCCCCTCGGTCCGGTGCGGCCCCCCCGGCGCCGTTCGCCGGAGGTTGCGGATGAGGGAGACCTTCATCGAGGTGGGGCGGGTCGCCGGCGCCCACGGCGTCCGGGGAAAGATCAAGGTCGAGGCCTGGTCCGGCGATCCTTCCGGGCTTCTCTCCGCGGGGCGGATCCGGGTCGGAGGAACGGCGGGGACGGCCCGGGAACGGGACTACGAGGTGAAGGCGGCGCACCGCTCCGGCGGATGCGCCGTTTTCCTTCTGGAAGGGATCGGCTCCGCGGAGGAGGCGGACGGGCTCCGGGGGGCGGCCGTGTCGCTGCGCCGGTCGGACCTTCCGCCCGCCGGGGAGGACGAGTACTACTGGGTGGACCTGGTCGGCTGCGAGGTCGCGGACGGTGAGGGGCGGCCGCTGGGGGTCGTCGCCGGGGTGACCGAAGGACCCGCCCACGACTGGCTCGTGATCCGGCGGGGGGACGGGGAGGCGCTGCTCCCCATGATCGGGGCCTTTGTGCGGAGAGTCGACCTGGCGGGGCGCCGGATCACCGCGTCCCCCCCGGAAGGGTGGTGAGTGCGAAGGTGCGGATCGACATCCTGACCCTGTTTCCCGGGATCTTCTCCGGGCCGCTCGACCACAGCATCCTCGCCAGGGCGAGGGAGGGGGAGCGGCTCCGGGTCGAGGTCCACGACCTGCGGGAGTTCGCGCCGGGAAAGCACCGGGTGACCGACGAGCCTCCCTTCGGTGGCGGGGGGGGGATGGTGATGAAGCCGGAGCCGATCTTTCTGGGGGTCGAGTCGATCCGGGATCGGTTCGGCCCGGGGAAAACGATCCTGCTCTCCCCCCAGGGGGAGCTGCTCACCCTGGAGCTGGCCCGGGAGCTGGCCGGGGAGAACCACCTGATCCTGGTCTGCGGCCGGTACGAGGGGGTCGACCAGCGGGTCGCCGACCACCTGGCCGACCGGGAGGTCTCGATCGGGGACTATGTCCTGACCGGAGGGGAGCTTCCCGCCCTGGTGCTGGTCGACGCCGTCGCGAGGTTTCTCCCCGGCGTCCTGGGCGACCCGGAGGCCCCCTTCCGGGATTCCTTCTGCGGGGGGATCCTCGAGGGGCCGCAGTACACCCGCCCCCGGGAGTTCCGGGGGCATCCCGTGCCGGAGGAGCTTCTCTCCGGAAACCATGCGGAAATCGAGCGTTGGCGGCGGGAGGAGGCGCTCCGCCGGACCGCCCTCCGGCGCCCCGACCTTCTCAGGAAACGGTTGACACCCGGCGAGGGTGTGGAATAGATTATAGGGTCTTGTCCGTTGGAACCGGCCGTCGAAAGGGGTCGTACGATGCATCTCCTCGAGGAATTGGAGCGTTCGCAGCTGCGCAGCGATTTCCCGAAGTTCAAGGCGGGGGACACGGTGCGCGTATACTTCCGAATCCGGGAAGGGGAGAAGGAGCGGGTCCAGTACTTCGAGGGGATCGTGATCGGCTTCCACCGCAACGCGGTCTCCTCCACCTTCAAGGTCCGGAAGGAATCCTACGGCGTGGGGGTCGAGCGGACCTTCCCGCTGCACTCCCCGCGGATCGAGAAGATCGAGGTCAAGAAGAAGGGCGACGTCCGCCGGGCGAAGCTCTTCTTCCTCCGGAAGGTCTCCGGGAAGAAGGCCCGGATCCGGGAGAAGCGGGACTGGATCGGGAAGAAGGCGCCGGACGCCGCGACCCCGAAGCAGCCGGAGAGCGACGAGTAGGATCTTGGAAGGCTTCGAGGCCCGGGCGCGCGCGAAGGGATTCCGCACGGTCGCCGGGGTCGACGAGGCCGGGCGAGGGCCCCTGGCCGGGCCGGTGGTGGCCGCCGCGGTGGTGCTCCCGCCCGGGTTTCCGCCGGAAGGCATGCGCGATTCGAAGGCCCTTTCCCCGGGCGCGAGGGAACGGGCCTTTCTTGTGATCACCTCCGGGGCGCTCTCCTTCTCGGTCGGCCGGGCCGACCCCGGGGAGATCGACCGGATCAACATCCTCCAGGCCTCGCTTCTGGCCATGAAGCGGGCGGTGGAGGGGCTCTCTCCCGCTCCCGACTTCCTCTACGTGGACGGGACCTTTCCGGTTCCCTGCGACATCTCCCAGGAGACGCTGGTGTCCGGCGATTCCCGCTGCCTTCCGGTGATGGCCGCCTCGATCCTGGCGAAGGTAACCCGCGACCGGATGATGGTCGAGTACGACCACCTCTACCCCGGGTACGGGTTCTCCGCGCACAAGGGGTATCCCACCCGGAGCCACCTCCAGGCGCTGCGGCGCCTCGGCCCCTCCCCGATCCACCGGAGGACATTTCGTGGAGTCACCGGAGGATGACCCGTCCCCCGGAGGAGCGAAGCGCCGCCGGCCGCGAGGCGGAGGAGGCGGTCTGCGGATACCTTCGGGACAGGGGAATGGAGATCGTCGCGCGGAACTTCCGGGACCGGGGCGGGGAGGTCGACATCGTCGCCCGGGAGGGGGACACCCTCGCCTTCGTGGAGGTAAGATACCGGGGGCGGGAGGATTTCGGGCGGCCCGAGGAGTCGATCGACCGGGGGAAGCGGCTCCGGGTCGTCTCCGCCGCCCGGGGCTACCTCGGTACCGTCTCCCCCGCGGACTGGAGGGAGGCGCGCTTCGACGTGGCGGCGGTCGAGGAGGGCCCCGCCGGCCCGGTCATCCGCTACTACCCGAACGCCTTCGACGCCCGCGGCAAGATCCTCTAGCCCCACCGAAATCATGTTACGGGATTTCCTTCTCGCGTAGTTCGAACGTAGCGTCCGGAACGTAGCGACCGGCTTGACGATTCGCTGATACGAAGTGATAATGGCGGCTGTTGCGATTCGTCGGATGGAAGGGGATTCGGTCATGCACGAAGGCAGGTCAGGGTCCCGGAAATGACCGCGGCGCAGGTCCGGAAATTCCTTGCCCGCGGGAAACCGCCCCTCCTGCTGGCCGCGCTCCTTCTCCTCGTTGCCTTCGGCCTCGAATTTCATCACCACGACGACGGGAAGACCCACTCGGACTGCTCCGTCTGCGTCTCGAGACTCCACGCGCGATCCGCGGATCTTTCGGCGCAGCCGGCCGGGATTCCCGTTTTCGAGAGCACGCTGCTCGCCGTCACAGCAGAGGCCGTCACGCCCTCTTTCCACCATCGTTTTCCGCCGGTCATCCGGCCCCCTCCCGCGTAACTCCGCAACGCACCCGCACCATCGTTCGCCGTGGCCCGGGCCCTCTTCGAATGGGACCTCCCCGGCGCCGCATACCTTTTGCTCACGCGGGAGGTGTCCTGCGCACTCGTTTCGTGTTCGTATTGCTGTTTTCCCTGGCTTTCGCGACCGCGTCCCACGGCGAGGACGTCGATTCAAAGCTCAAGGCGCTTGAGGAACGCTCCGCCGGACAGGAGAAAAAGATCGAGGAACAACAAAAAGCGATCGAATCCTTTGCCACCCGTACCGACCTCTTGGTAGACCTTTCGATGGCCCAATTCATCGCCATCGGCATTGCGATTGCCTTTCTGATCGGGCACGAAGGGACCGGGCGAAGCCTCTATGCCGTCCTTTTCGCGATCCTCGGGGCCTCCATCCTCTCTCTCTCCAGGCGAATAAAGGAATCCGTCAACCTCGAAGCGTTCATCGGAGTGCTCTATGTTTTTTCGGTAGCGGCAAGCATCCTGATCCTCGACCGGAGCCCCCACGGCTTCGAAGAGTTCAAAGCCATCCTGAACGGAAACATCCTGTGGGTAACCCCCCGAAGCCTTTTCTACACCTTCCTCCTCTACGCCGCGATCGGATTGCTCCACTTGGTTTTCAGGAAGAAGTTTTTCGCCCTGTCGTACGAAAACGGGAACGGAACGTTTTGGGAATTCCTCTTCTTCCTCAGCTTCGCGCTCGTGCTCGTGAGCTCCGTCCAGATCGCCGGGATCCTTCAGGTCTTCTCCTTCCTGGTGATCCCCGCCCTGATCGGCAGGCTTTACACGCGCGACCCGATGAAAATCCTGGTCAGCGGATGGGGGATCGGACTCGCGGCCAGCATGGTCGGGATCACTCTGTCCTTCAAACTGGATCTTCCTACCGCGCCGTTGATCGTGGCGTCGCTGAGCGTCGCCTTTTTCGTCCTGCTGGTCGTCAGCCGGCTATCCAGGCGGAAGTTCCGCGGGCCACCGTAGCCGCCTTGCCGGACCAGCTCCGATTACCAGGCCGTCTGCACCGGGTAGCGGACGATCCCCGGATCCGGGGTGAGGACTGTCAGGCCGTGAGCGACGGCCTGGCACACGAGCATCCGGTCGAAGGGGTCCCTGTGGTACTCGGGGAGCCTTCCGAGCAGGAGAACGGCGTCCTCGTCCAAGGGGAGCGGCGCGATCTCGTGGAGGTCCCGCTGCCTCGGCACGAACAGGTGGGGCGGCTCGGGAAGCGGCAGACGCCTCAGCGAATGCTTCACGACAATCTCCCATGCGGAAACGGGGCTCAGGTACACATCGTTGGCGGGGTCCGAGAAGAGATCCCGGGCGATGGACGACAGGTCCCGCGAACCGGCCGCGATCCAAAGGAACGTGCAGGTGTCGAGGAGTATCCTCAACCGGCCTCTCCCCGGAAGGACGCGATCACGTCCTCGGGCAGCGGCTCGAAGAAGCGTTTCGGAATGCGGAGCTTGCCGGCGGCGAGACCGATCGGCCGCTTCTTCATGGGCCGCGCCGGAAGGGGGCGGATCTCGGCGACCGGCCTGTTCCGCCTGCACAGGAGGATCGCCTCGCCCGGGCGAAGGCGCCTCAGGTACTCGGACAGGTGTGCCTTGGCCTCGTGGATATTTATCCGGATCATGGTCATATTGTAGGTCATATTTCGGTCCGATTCAATAGGCGACCGGTCTCGGGATCACGCCGGCCCGGTTATCCGCTACTACCCGAACGCCTTCGACGCCCGCGGCAAACTGATCTAGGCCCCCGTCGAACCGGGCGCGGAGGGCGGGCGAAGCGAAGCCCCCCTCCGAGGCGGCGGAGCCGATACCCGGGGATCCGGGGCGAGCCAGGGTCCCCTTTTACCCGAAGAATTCCTCGGCCATCCCGTAGAGCCCCATGTCGACCGTCTTGATCTTGGCGGTCGCCTCGGCGAGCGGGACGGCGACGATCCGGTTCCCCTGGAGGGCGGCCATCTGCCCGAACTCCCCCCGCTGGACCATCTCGGTGGCGAAGACGCCGAACCGGGTGGCGAGCACCCGGTCGTGGGCGGTCGGGGAGCCGCCCCGCTGGATGTGGCCGAGCACCACGAAGCGGGTCTCGAACTTCGTCCGCTCCTCGATCGCCTTGGCCAGCAGCTGGGAGATCCCCCCGAGGCGGACATGGCCGAACTCGTCGGTCTTGGTCTCCTGGACGATCAGCTCCCCGCTCTCCCCGGGCTTCACGGCGAACTTCGCCCCTTCCGCCACCACCACGATGCTGAACGACTTGCCGCGGCTGTGGCGCCGGACGATCAGGTCGCACACCTCGTCGAGGTCGATCGGCTTCTCCGGGATGAGGATCACGTCCGCTCCCCCGGCGATCCCCGAGAAGGTGGCGATCCACCCGGCATTCCGCCCCATCACCTCGACGACCATGACCCGGTTGTGCGATTCCGCCGTGGTGTGGATCCGGTCGATCGCGTCGGTGGCGATGGAGACCGCCGTGTCGAACCCGAAGGTGAAGTCGGTCCCGAAGAGGTCGTTGTCGATCGTCTTGGGGACGCCGACCACCGGAAGCCCCCGCTCGTACAGCTTGCTCGCGGCGCCCAGGGTGTCCTCCCCGCCGATGGCGACGAGGGCGTCGAGCCCCAGGAGCCGGAAGTTCTTGAGGACCCTGTCGGCCCCGGCGGGGTCCTTCAGGGGATTCGTCCGGGAGGTCCCGATGATCGTCCCGCCGATGTGCAGGATCCCCGAGACCATCCTGACGTCGAGGTCCGTGTAGGAGAGGTCGAGCAGCCCCTTCCAGCCGTTCCGGATCCCCACGACCCGGGAGTCGTTCGCATCCGCCTTCCGGACCACTGCCCGGATCACCGCGTTCAGGCCGGGGCAATCCCCGCCGCCGGTCAACACGCCGATTTTCACCCTGTCTCCCCCCGTTCCACTGGATTTAGAGACCAGTATACCCATTCCCGGGGGGGCTTCGGAATTGAAAAGGAGCAAATCGGTATGGTACCTTTGCAGTTTGCACCCATTTCCCGGGAGAAAGGAATCGCAGTTGACCCTTCCAGCGAAAAACACGATCGTGCTGCTTTCCGGAAACGAAGCGATCGCCCGCGGGGCCTTCGAGGCCGGCGTGACGGTCGCCTCCGCCTATCCCGGGACTCCGAGCACCGAAATCCTCGAGAACTTCGCCCGCTACGAAGGGATCTACGCGGAGTGGGCCCCGAACGAGAAAGTGGCGGTCGAGGTCGCTCTCGGCGCCTCGATGGCCGGCGCACGGGCGCTGGCCGTGATGAAGCATGTGGGGGTCAACGTCGCGGCGGACCCGATCTTCACCGCCTCCTACACGGGGGTGCGGGGCGGGTTCGTGATCGTCGCCGCCGACGCCCCGGAGCTCCACTCCTCCCAGAACGAGCAGGACAGCCGCCACTACGCGGTGGCGGCGAAGATCCCGATGCTGGAGCCCTCCGATTCCGGGGAGGCGAAGGAGTTCATGCGCCTGGCCTTCGGGCTGTCCGAGCGGTTCGACACCCCCTTCTTCCTGCGGAGCACCACCCGCATCTCCCACGCCAAGGGGACGGTCCGGCTGGAGGATCCGGAACGGCCGCCGATCGCCCTCGGGTTCGTCCGGGACCCCGGGAAATGGGTGATGCTTCCCGCCTACGCGCGGAAGCGCCACCGGGTCGTCGAGGAGCGGATGCGGGCGCTCGAGGAGTTCGCCGAGACCTTCGAGGGAAACCGGATCGAGTGGGGGGACCGGTCGCTGGGGATCGTCACGGCGGGGGTCTCCTACCAGTATGTGCGGGAGGTCTTCCCCGACGCCTCGGTGCTGAAGCTGGGGCTGGCGCACCCGCTTCCGCGGCGGCTCCTGCGGGAGTTCGCGGACGGGGTGAAGCGGCTGGTGGTGGTCGAGGAGCTCGACCCCCACATCGAGAACCATATCCGGGTCCTGGGAATCCCGGTGGAGGGGAAGGAGAAGGTTCCCATTCTCGGCGAGCTCGACCCGCGGATCGTCCGCAGGTCGTTGACGGGGGAGGCCGCACCCGTGCGGCCGGCCGAGGAGCTTCCGGCACGGCCGCCGAGCCTCTGCCCGGGCTGTCCCCACCGGGGGCTTTTCTTCGTCCTGAACAAGTTCAAGGCCACGGTGACCGGCGACATCGGCTGCTCCACCCTGGCCGCCCTTCCGCCGCTCGGCGGCATGGACACCTGCGTCTGCATGGGGGCCTCTATCGGGAACGCGTTCGGCATGGAGAAGGCGCTCGGGAAAGCGGCGCTGGGCAAGGTGGTCGCGGTCATCGGGGACTCCACCTTCGTCCACTCCGGGATCACCGGGCTGATCGACATGGTCTACAACCGGGGCTTCTCCACCGTGATCATCCTGGACAACCGGACGACGGCGATGACGGGGGCCCAGGACCATCCCGCCACCGGGCTGACGCTGATGGGGAAGCCCTCTCCGCGGCTCAACCTCGCCGCGCTCTGCCGGGCGGTCGGGGTGGAGCATGTCTACACGGTGAACCCCCACGACATGGAGCAGACCGAGGCGGTCCTCCGCAGGGAACTGTTCCGGGAGGAGCCGTCGGTGGTCATCACGGATGCGCCCTGCGTCCTGCTGCCCGAGCACCGGCGGAAGCAGCGTCCGGTCTACGAGGTGATGGCCGACCTGTGCACCGGGTGCAGGGCCTGCAGCAAGCTCGGCTGCCCCGCGATCGAGTGGGTCCACTTCACTCCCGAGCAGGCCGCCGCGGCGGGGAAGAAGCCCTCGCAGAAGGGGATGGCCCGGATCAACCCGCTGCTGTGCGACGGGTGCAACCAGTGCCCCCCCCTGTGCAAGTTCCTGGCGATCGTGGAGAAGGGCTCATGAACCGGGAGCGCGGGAACATCTTCCTGGCGGGGGTCGGCGGGCAGGGGATCATCCTGGCCTCGGAGGTCCTCTGCGACGCCTTCCTGCTGGCCGGGTACGACGTGAAGAAAAGCGAGGTGCACGGGATGGCGCAGCGGGGCGGCGCCGTCACGACCCATGTCCGGTACGGCAAGAAGGTCTTCTCCCCGCTGATCGAGCCGGGGAAGGCCGACCTGATCGTCGCCTTCGAGAAGATGGAGGCGCTCCGGTTCCTCCACTATCTCTGCCCCGAAGGGGCCGTCCTGGCCAACGCGCAGGAGATCATGCCCCCCCCGGTCACCGCGGGGAAGGAACGGTACCCGGACCGGGTGGCCGAGCGGCTCCGGGAGGCGACTCCCCGGGTCTGGATGGTGGATGCCCTCGCCGCCGCGCTTTCGCTGCACGAGGTACGCGCGGTCAACGTGGTGATGCTGGGCGCCGCCTCGACGCTGCTGCCGCTGCCGGAGGAGCGCTACGCCGAGGCCCTCCACGCGAGGCTTCCGGAGAAGATCGTCGAGGTGAACCTTCGGGCCTTTCGCGCCGGTCGGGCCCTGGTCCCGCCGGCCGTCGTGTAATCGTAAAACGTCGTATCGATAATCCGTTGACACATTAAAGGCATTGTGGTACTTATTTACCCAATAAGCATTCCTGGTTCTTGCCGGGTCGGGTCGCCGGTGGCTCCCTGGGTGGTTGTTTTTCGCAGGCGCATGTTATCGTTAGCGTTTTCCGGGGACGTCTCCGGATAGCCTGATGCGAATTTCCCTCTGTCGGAGGAATGCCCGATGGCCAATGTCGCGCACCGCTGGTTGATGACCGCCGTGGGGGAGCCGATGGTTTTGGCCGACTTCGACCCCTTCCCGCCCGCCGACGGGGAGGTGGTGATCGAAGTGGCCGGCTGCGGAGTGTGCCACACCGACCTGGGCTTCTACTATGACGGGGTACGGGTCAATCACGGGCTGCCGCTGGCGCTCGGCCACGAGATCAGCGGCAGGGTGGTGGCCGCCGGCGCGGGGGCGGAAGCGTGGAAGGGGAAAGCGGTGATCGTCCCCTCGGTCATCTCCTGCGGGGAGTGTGCGCTCTGCCGCTCCGGGCAGGGGACCATCTGCCGCAGGCAGCAGATGCCGGGGAACGACATCCACGGGGGATTCGCCACCCACGTCCGGGTCCCGGCGCGCGGCCTCTGCCTCGTGGACGAGGCGCGGCTCGCGGCGGCGGGGCTGTCGCTCGCGGACGTCTCGGTGGTCGCCGACGCCGTGACCACCCCCTACCAGGCGGCGGTGATGGCGGAGGTGCGGCCCGGCGATTTCGCCGTCGTGGTGGGCACCGGCGGGGTCGGCGGCTACGCGGTGCAGATCGCCCGCGCCTTCGGGGCCGTCGTGGCGGCGCTCGACGTGGACCGGGCCAAGCTCGACACGATGTCCGCCCACGGAGCGGCGCTGACGCTCAACGTCCGGCAGGTACAGGGGAAGGAGCTTCGCAAGGCGATCCAGGAATTCGCGAAGCAGGGGGGGCATCCCTCCACCGGCTGGAAGATCTTCGAATGCTCCGGGACCGCGGCCGGCCAGGAGACCGCCTTCGGGCTGATGAATCACGGCGCGACGCTGTCGGTGGTGGGCTTCACCATGGACAAGGTGGAGCTGCGCCTGTCGAACCTGATGGCCTTCCACGCCCGCGCGCTGGGAAACTGGGGATGCCTCGCCGAGCTCTACCCCGCGGCGCTCGACCTGGTGCTGGACCGCAGGATCGCCCTCGCCCCCTTCGTCGAACGCCATCCGCTGGGGGCGATCCAGGAGGTCTTCGCCTCCGCCCGCGCCCACCATCTGGCCCGGCGCGCCGTCCTGGTCCCGGAACGATGAGCGACAGCCCCCTCAAGGTCTGGCTGGAAAAGGAGGGGCGCCTGCTGCGGCTGCGGCTGGCCCGACCCAAGGCCAATATCGTGGACGCCGCCATGATCGCCGCGCTGCGGGAGGCCCTCCGCGGTCATCTGCCGGCCGCGGGCCTGCGGGCCGTGCTCCTGGATGCGGAAGGTTCCCACTTCAGCTTCGGCGCCAGCGTGCAGGAGCACCTTCCGGAATCCTGCGCCGCGATGCTGCGGGAACTGCATGCCCTGGTCCGGCAGCTTCTGACCTGCCCGGTCCCGGTCCTGGTGGCGGTCCGGGGCCAGTGCCTGGGGGGCGGCCTCGAGCTGGCGGCCGCCGGGAGCATGATCTTCGCCGCTCCCTCCGCGGTGCTGGGGCAGCCCGAGATGAAGCTCGCGGTCTTCCCCCCGGCCGCCTCCTGCCTGCTGCCGGAGCGGATCGGGCAGTCCCGCGCGGAGGATCTGATCTACTCGGGCCGCACCGTCGGGGCCGGGGAGGCGCACCGGATCGGCCTGGTGGACGTCGTCGCGGAGGACCCCGAGCAGGCGGCGGTCGCCTGGTTCGACGAGCACCTCGCGCCGCTTTCCGCCAGCTCCCTGCGCTTGGCCGTGCGCGCCGCCCGCGCCGGGTTCGCGGAGCGGGTTTCCGCGAGGCTCGCCGAGGCGGAGCGGATCTACCTCGAGGAGTTGATGGCCACCCGGGACGCCGTGGAGGGGCTCACGGCCTTCCTGGGCAAGCGCCCCCCGAAATGGGAGGACCGCTAGAGCTCCCGGAGAACAGGATGCCGAAGGGGTTTTTCGTAGGTCTGGACATGGGGGCGTCGAGGACGAAGGTCGCGGTCCTTAACGCCGAACGGCGGGTGATCGGGCACGCGGTCCGGAAATCCGGGATCGATTTCACCGCCACCGCCTCGGCCTGCCTGGACGATTCGCTGGCGATGGCCGGAGCCGTCCGGGGGGAGATCGCGGGCGCCGTCTCCACCGGCTACGGCCGGTCGAACGTCGCCTTCGTCACCACGCGCAGCCGGACCGAGATCGGATGCCTCGCGAAGGGGTGCAGCCACTACTTCCCCGAGGCGATCACCGTCATCGACATCGGGGGGCAGGACAACAAGGTGATCAAGCTCGACGCGGAGGGGCGCCGCAGCGGCTTCAAGATGAACCGCAAGTGCGCGGCCGGGACCGGAGCCTTTCTCGAGGAGATGTCCAACCGCCTCGACATCCCTCTGGAGGAGATGGACGGCCTGGCCCGGCAATCCACGGAGCTGGTCAAGCTGGGGAGCTACTGCACCGTCTTCTCGGCCACGGAGGTCCTCGAGCATATCCGGCACGGGAAGAAAGTCCCGGATATCGTCAAGGGGATCTTCCACTCGGTCATCCAGAGGGTGCTGGAGATGGATTCCCCGACCGAGCGGGTCGTCATGACGGGGGGGGTCGTGGCCCACAACCCCTATCTCGTCGAGATGGCGGAGGAGAGGATCGGCCGGCCGGTGATGCTCCCCGAGTTCCCGCACCTGGCCGGGGCGATCGGGGCGGCCCTCTACGCGATGGACGAGCGGCCGGAGTAGCGTCCGGGCCGCAGGAACTTCCGGGCGGCGCTTCCGCCCGGGAACCGGAATCTTCGGGATGCAGGAGGAGATCGTGGCTGACGAAAGGAAAACGACGCGGAGGAAGATCGAGGCCACCGACCGGATGAACAAGGTCATGGCCGACTACTTCTACGACCTCAACGCCGCGGCCGCCGACCCCGGCCGGAAGGTCGCCTGGTGCACCAGCGTCGGCCCCGCGGAGCTGCTCCGGGCGATGGATTTCGCCGTCTACTTTCCGGAGAACCACTCCGCCATGCTCGGCGCCACCCGGATGTCGACCGACCTGATCCCGGCGGCGAACGCCATCGGCTACTCCCCGGACATCTGTTCCTACCTGACGGCCGACATCGGCGCATACCTGAAGGGAATCACCCCGCTCTCGAAGGTTTACAAGGGGATCGAGTCGGTGCCCAGACCCGACGTCCTGGTCTACAACACGAACCAGTGCCGCGACGTCCAGGACTGGTTCGCCTTCTACTCCCGGGAACTGGGGGTCCCCTCCATCGGGGTCTCCTCGCCGAAGAACGTCACCGAGGTGACCGACGCCCACATCGACGACGTCTCCCGGCAGATCGGGGCGCTGATCCCGACCCTCGAGGGGATCGCCGGGAAGAAGCTCTCGATGGACCGCCTCCGGGAGACGGTGGACCTCTCCCGCGAGTGCACCGAGCTGTGGAGACAGGTGCTGGAGACGGCGACCTCCTCCCCCGCCCCCCTGACCTTCTTCGACGGGACGATCCACATGGGACCGGCGGTGGTCCTGCGGGGGACGCGGACGGCGATCGACTACTACAAGACCCTGCTCGTGGAGCTCCTGCAGAGGGTCCGGGACGGGGTGGGGGCCGTCGAGGAGGAGAGCATCCGGATCTACTGGGAGGGGATGCCGGTGTGGGGCCGCCTGCGGCAGCACTCGGAGATGTTCGGCGCCCTCAAGGCGAACGTCCTGGCCTCCACCTACTGCAGCAGCTGGATTTTCCCGGCCTTCGACGGAAAGGACCCGATCCGGAGCATGGCCAAGGCCTATCTCGAGCTTTTCATCGTCCGGTCCGACGTGTACAAGGAGCAGTACCTCCAGGGGATGCTGGAGAAGTTCCGGGTCGACGGGATCCTCTACCACGACGCCAAGACCTGCCCCTACAACTCGAACAGCCGCTACGGCCTTCCCCAGCGGCTGGAACGGGTCAGCGGGGTTCCCAGCCTGGTGATCTCCGGGGACCTCAACGACCTGCGCTGCGTGTCCGACGAGCAGACCAAGACCAACGTCGAGGCCTTCATCGAGCAGATCCAGGAGGGGAAATAGGATGCTGGACGCACTGTTCCGGCCGAAGGCGGTCGCGATCATCGGCGCCTCCACCAAGGAACTCTCCATCGGCAACGTCATCATCCGGAACCTGCAGACCTACGGGTACCGGGGGAAGATCTACCCGATCAACCCCACCGCTCCCGACGTCCGCGGGATCCGGGCCTTCAAGTCGCTGGAGGAGATCCCCGGGGAGATCGACGTGGCGCACATCATCATCCCGGCCAGGATCGTCCCGCAGGCGATCGAGGAGTGCGGGAAGAAGGGGGTCAAGGCGGTCATCATCAACTCGGCCGGATTCAGCGAGATGGGAGAGGAGGGGGCGAAGCTCCAGGAGGCCTTTCTCGCCAACGCGCGGAAATACAACGTCCGGGTGTTCGGTCCCAACTGCCAGGGGATCATCAACACCGATCCGTCTCTCAAGGCCTACTGCAACTTCACCTTCACCTACCCCGAACCCGGCTCCATCTCGGTCGTGGCGCTGAGCGGGGGGGTCGGGGCGCTCATCATGCAGGCGCTCTTCGACGAGGGGATCGGCATGCGGATGTACGCCTCCAACGGCAACGCCTGCGACCTCTCGATCCCCGAGATCCTCCGCTACTGGGCGGACGACCCCGGGTGCAAGGCGATCCTTCTCTACACCGAGGGGTTCTCCGACCCGCTGGAGTTCCTGGAGACGGCCCGGGAGGTCACGGCGAAAAAGCCGGTCCTGGCGATGAAGGCCGGCCGCACCGAGCAGGGGGCCAAGGCGGCCTCCTCCCACACCGGCTCCATGGCCGGGGTGGACATCGCCACCGAGCTGATCTTCGAAAAGACCGGCATCCTCTCCTTCCAGGACGAGGAGGAGATGGTGCGGGCGGCCAAGGCCTTCGCCACCCAGCCGATCCCGGCGGGAAACCGGGTCGGGATCATCACGAACACCGGCGGGCCGGCCGTGATCGCCACCGACGTCCTGGTGGCCGCGGGGCTCGAGGTGCCGACCCTCTCCGAGGCGTCGATCGCGAGGCTGAAGGAAACCCAGCTTCCGCAGGCCGCCCTCGAGAACCCGATCGACGTGGTGGCCACCGCCGGCGGCGACCAGTTCCGCGCCGCCATGGAGGTGCTCCAGGAGGAGCAGGGGGTGGACAGCATCTTCATCAACTTCGTCACCGCCCCCTTCACCGACACCCACGAGGTGGCCCGGCAGATCGTCGAGGCGGCCCGCAGGGGGAAAAAGCCGGTCGTCTGCAACTTCATGACCGATCTCACCCAGGAGCGCTACCGGACCACCATGCGGATCCTCAAGGAAGGGGGGATCCCCTTCTATGCCACCCCCACCGCCGCCGCGCGGGCGCTGGGCGCCCTGACCCGGTACGGACGGCTCCGGCAGCGCGACATCGGCCGGCCCGAACCGTTGCCCGGACTGGATGCCGCGAAGGCCCGGTCGGTCGTCGAGGGGGCGCGGGAGGCCGGACGCTCCATCCTCTCCGCCGCCGACGTCTACACGATCTTCGATGCCTACGGGATCCCGGTCGCCGGCTGGAAGGTGGCCCGGACCGCCGCGGAGGCAGCGGCCGCAGCGGACGCGATCGGTTATCCCGTCGTGGTCAAGGTCGACTCGGAGAAGATCGACCACAAGAGCGACATGGGCGGGGTCGCCGTGAACCTGCGGGACGCCGCCGCGGTCCGCTCCGCGGTAGAAGGGATGCAGCGGTGCCTGGGTTCGCACGGCGAGCTCGGGTTCCTCGTCCAGAAGTTCCTCCCCGGAGGCCGCGAGCTGATCGTCGGGGCCGCCGCCGAAAGGGGGCTGGGGCACCTGGTGATGTTCGGGCTCGGCGGCATCTACGTCGAGGTGCTCCAGGACGTCGTCTTCAAGATCGCCCCGGTCACCCGGGTGGAGGCGGGGGAGATGCTCGCCTCCCTCAAGACGAGGGTCCTGCTCGACGGCGTGCGCGGGCAGCAGGGGGTCGACAAGGAGAAGGTCGTCGACCTGATCCTGCGCGTCTCCGCGCTGCTGTCCGACCTGCCGATGATCCAGGAGATGGATCTGAACCCGGTGATGGCCTTCGAGAACGCGGTGGCCGCCGTCGACGGCCGGATCCGGATCTGACGGAAGCGCCGCATGAATCGTTTGACACCATCGGATAGCGATAAGGAGGAGTCCCCATGCTGACGAAAGCGTTCATCCCGTACCGAGGCTATTACAGCACCCCGTTCGTCCGCTGGCAGGGGTCGCTGGCGAACGAGCACTCGATCCTCCTGGGGGCGAACACCTCCAGGCGGTTCTTCGCGGCCCGGGGATGGGATCCCGCGATCTTCGACTATGTCCTGGTCGGGAGCACGGTCTACCAGAAGCAGTGGTTCTACAGCGGCCCGTGGGCCGCGGGGGTGATGGGAGCCGCCGGCGTTCCCGGCGTCCTGGTGAGCCAGGCCTGCTCCACCTCCACCTTCGCCGTCTACCAGGCCGGCATGGGGGTCGAGACCGGAATGTTCGGGACCAGCTGGTGCCTGCTGGCCGACCGGACCTCGAACGGGCCGCACGCCGTCTGGCCGAACCCGGGCGGCCCCGGCGGCCAGGCGATCGCCGAGGACTGGGTCATGGACAACTTCGGGAAGGACCCCTGGGCGGGGGGGGCGATGATCCAGACCGCGGAAAACGTCAGCAAGGAGTACGGGGTCACCCGCGAGGAGTGCGACGCCATCGTCCTGATGCGGCAGGAGCAGTACCGGGATTCCCTGGCGAACGACCGGGAGTTCCAGAAGCGCTACCTGTTCCCGGTCGAGGTCCAGCTCTCGAGGAAGAAGACGATCACCGTCGAGGCGGACGATGGGGTCACCTCCAGCACGAAGGAGGGGCTTGCCGCCCTTCGCCCTCTCCTCCCCGAGGGGGTGCACACCTTCGGCTCGCAGACCTACCCGGCCGACGGCAACTGCGGCCTCTGCGTGACCACCCGGGAGAAGGCGAAGGAGCTCTCCGCCGACAACGGCGTCCTGGTCCGGATCGTCTCCTTCGGGTATGCCCGGACCAAGAAGGGCTTCATGGCGGCCGCGGTGGCCCCGTCGGCCCAGCAGGCGCTCGACAACGCCGGGATCCAGGTGAAGGACCTGGCCGCCGTCAAGACGCACAACCCCTTCGCCTCCAACGACGCGGTGTTGTCCAAGGTCCTGGGCATTCCCCTGGACGGGATGAACAGGAACGGCTCCTCCCTCATCTACGGACATCCCCAGGGACCCACCGGGGCGCGTCTCATCATCGAGGGGATCGAGGAAGTGGCGATGCAGGGGGGCGGATACCTGCTCTTCTCGGGATGCGCGGCCGGCGACACCGCCGCCTCGCTCGTGCTGAAGATCGGGTAGGCCGCCGACACCCGCAGGGAAGGGAGCGTTCCATGGGATACCGGTTCCTCGATATGCAGCGGGAAGGCCGGATCCTGACCGTCGGCCTCAACCGTCCTCCCCTGAACGCCCTGGGCAGGGAGTTCGGGGAGGAGCTCTTCCGGGCCTTCACCGAGGCCGGGCAGATGGAAGAGGTGACGGTGGTGGTCGTCCGGAGCCTCCTGGAGAAGGCCTTCGTCGCCGGGGCCGACATCAAGGAGATGGCCGCGATGAACCGCGAGGAGTCCGAGGCCTTCTCGAAGCGGCTCCAGGAGACCTTCTCCCTCCTTCCCCGCATGCGGAAGGTGGTGATCGCCGCGATCCAGGGGCATGCCCTCGGAGGCGGCTGCGAGCTGGCGCTGGCCTGCGACTACCGGTTCATGGCGGCGGGGAAAGGGCGGATCGGGCTTCCGGAGGCGACGCTGGGGATCCTTCCCGGCGCGGGCGGCACCCAGCGGCTCCCCCGGCTGATCGGGCTCGGGAAGGCGATGGACATCCTCCTCCGGGGGAAGACGATGGAGGCGGAGGAGGCGCTGGCGATCGGACTCGTCGACCGGGTGATCCGGACGGAGCGCTTCCTGGGGGAGGTGACGGCCTTCGCGAACGAGCTCGCGTCGGGGGCCGGGAAGGCGATGGGCTTCATCAAGACCGCGGTGCACGAGGGGATCGGGCTTCCGATGGAGGAGGCGCTGGCCGTCGAGCGGAAATACGGACTGGAGAACCTCGGGAGCCACGACGCGAAGGAGGGACTTGCCGCCTTCGCCGAGCGGCGGAAGCCCGACTTCCGGAGCAGATAGCCCGGTAGCACACCAATCTTGCGGGAGGGAACATGATGAAGATCGACGAGATCCGGACGGTAGGAGTCGCGGGCGCCGGCAGCATGGGCGCCGGGATCGCACAGGTCGCCGCCCAGTCGGGCTTTCAGGTCCAGGTGGTGGACGTCACGGAGGCGGCCTGCGACAGGGCCCGGAAGGGGATCGCCAAGGGGCTCGAGAAGCAGGTCAGCAAGGAGAAGATGACCGCGGAGCAGATGAAGGAGGTGCAGGGGCGGATCCGCTTCTCCACCGATGTCGGCTCGCTGAAGGGGATCCCCTTCCTCATCGAGGCGGTCTTCGAGGACATCGTCGTGAAGAAGGAGCTCTTCGGGAAGCTCGACGCGATCTGCGGCGAGGAGACGGTCTACGCCAGCAACACCTCCTCCCTCGCGATCACCGAGATGGCCTCCCTCGTGAAGCGGCCCGCGCAGTTCGTCGGGATGCACTTCTTCAACCCGGTCCCGGTGATGCGGCTGGTCGAGGTGATCCCGGCGATGCAGACCGGGCAGGCCACCGTGGATCTGGCGCTGGCGATGGCGCAGAAGCTGGGAAAGACCGCCATCACCTGCAAGGACACCCCCGGCTTCGTCGTGAACCGCCTCCTGATCCCCTACCTGCTCGACGCCGTCCGCCTCCTTGAGCAGGGGGTGGCGTCGTCCCAGGACATCGACACCGCCATGAAGCTGGGCGCCGGCATGCCGATGGGGCCCTTCGAGCTGATGGACTTCACCGGGGTCGAGATCTCCTACCTGGTCGGGGAGATCTTCCACGGGTACACGAAGGAGTCCCGGTTCGCCCCTCCCGGGCTGATCCGGAACATGGTGAAGGCCGGGTATCTCGGGAAGAAGACCGGCAAGGGCTTTTACGAATATCCCGCGAAGTAGGCCGCTCCGGCGGCCGGACGAAAACCTGGGGAAAGGGAGAGACTGGGCGATGGCCTGGAGCACCGTGGAGACGGTCGACCGCGGCGAGATGGGGCGGATCCAGCTCGGGCGGCTGCAGAAAACGGTCCGGTACGTCTATGACCGGAACGCGGTGTACCGGAAGACGCTCGACGGGATGAAGGTGGCGCCGGACGACATCCGGTCTCTGGACGACATCCGGAGGATCCCCTTCACCGTCAAGCAGCAGATCCGGGACCATTATCCCTTCGGGTTCTTCACCGCCCCCCTGGAGGAGATCGTCGAGTTCCACGCCACCTCCGGCACCACCGGGAAGCCGGTCGTGGTCGGCTACACCCGGAACGACATCGAGCTCTGGACCGAGGTGATGGCCCGGGCCTGCACCGGCGCCGGCATCGGGAAAACGGACATCGTCCAGAACATCTACGGGTACGGCCTCTTCACCGGCGGCCTGGGGACCCACTACGGGGCGATGCGGGTCGGGGCCGCGGTGCTCCCGATGTCCGGGGGAAACAGCCAGCGGCAGATCATGCTGATGCAGGACTTCGGCAGCACCGTCGTCACCTCCACCCCCTCGTTCCTGATGCACCTGCACGAGGTGGGGGAGCAGATGGGGGTCGACTTCCGGAAGCTTCGGCTCCGGACCGGGCTGTTCGGGGCCGAGCCCTGGAGCGAGTCGATGCGGCAGGCGATCCAGGAGAGGTTCGGAATCACCGCCTGCGACATGTACGGCCTCTCCGAGATCATCGGCCCGGGGGTCTCCTTCGAGTGCCACGAGGTCCGCAACGGGCTCCACATCAACGAGGACTGGTTCTACCCCGAGATCATCGACCCCGACACCGGCGAGGTGCTTCCCCAGGGGGAGCAGGGGGAGCTGGTCCTCACCACCGTCGGGAACGAGGGGCAGCCGCTGCTGCGGTACCGCACCCGGGACATCACCCGGCTCTCCGGCGAGCCCTGCGCCTGCGGGCGGACCCTGGTCAAGATGGAGAGGATCAGCGGGCGCACCGACGACATGCTGATCATCCGGGGGGTGAACTTCTTCCCCTCGCAGATCGAGTCGATCGTGATCCGGCACCCCGGAGTGTCGCCCCATTACATGGTCGTGGTCGACCGCAAGGGGAGCATGGACGAGGTCGAGGTCCGGCTCGAGGTCACCGAGGAGTTCATGGGCAGGGCCGCCGCCGACGTCATCCTGGGGAAGGTGCAGGACGTCCTGAAGGACGTGGAGACGGCGCGGCAGACGATGGAAACGCTGAAACGGGACATCAAGGACATGATCGGCATCTCCGTCCGGGTGACCCTGGTCCCGCCGGGTACGGTCCCGCGCAGCGAGGGGAAG
>MGPV01000039.1:3380-7788 GCA_001797615.1 Deltaproteobacteria bacterium GWC2_65_14 | reverse complement strand
CGGATTTCAACGTAGTCAAGAAGTGCTACGCCATGGAAGAGGGGATCTATACCCCGAAGAAGTTTTAGCCCATGGAAGAAAACGTTCGCAAGGAACTGGAAACGCTCCAGGGGATGGTGCTCAACTGGAAAAAGAATTATCTCGGTTGGGCGCCCCCCGACGGGGGATGGGAGTATCTGCCTCGAGAGCTCCTGGAGGAGATCGAGACCCACATATCCCCTTATATAAGAAGAATGTACGAGTGTGACTACCTCAGTCCATCCGAGGTTCAGGAATTCATGGAGAGCTGCTGCATGCAGGTGGAGGACCTTCGGAACACGTTGGGGGAAATGGAGGCAAAGCAGCTTTCCGCAAAAGGAGGATAAATATGCCCGAGAAATGCCGTGTGGGGGTCTGTGGGTTCGACCCCATGCTCGTGAGAGGATACCTGAAGACGGGGGAGCGAGGCCTGTGGTGGCACCTGTCGGATGAACTGTACGAAGAACTCGGTGTCAAGCCGGGGACCCCGGTCTCGGGGAAGATCCTCGCGGTTTACGATGGGGAAGGGAAAAAGGTCGCCTCCCCGAATGACGCCTTCAACTGGAAGACGGCCAAGGAGTCGGGCCTTGCCGTCCTTCTGCCGCCGGATGTGATCAGCAAGTACAAATTGACGGCATTTCATTTTCTGGAACTTCTCGTGGAAAAGATCGGCGACAAAGCGGTCTATCCGGGGAAGGAGCAGATGAGTTTGAAATGGTGGCCCGACGCGAAAATGAAGCTCGAATACAAGGTGGGCTATATCGAATGAGGCCCGGGGAAATCCCGGCGGCGGGGCTTCACCCGATCGCCGGGATTTTTCCTCCCCCTCCTCATCCCCCTCTCCTGGTCGGGCCGTCCGGGGGAGGGGGTCACTTATGCGGGGGGGTGTTCCGGCACCGATCATGGAAAGGGGCCGGGTGGATATGACAGAGAACGGGAAAACCTCGCACGAGTGGGAGACGAAGCATCCCGGTTGGCTGCCTCTGTCGGGTCTTCTTGACGGGGCGGATCCGTTTTTCGAAAAAGTTCTCTTTCTGCCCGGATACGAATTTTCCTCGAACATTTACATCGTGGTGGGAAAGTATCTCTCGATCGTGGATCCCGGAAACGATTACACGTCGTTCATCGATCTCTTCCGGCGAGGGTACAAGCCGGCGGACGTTAAAAAAGTTGTCGTTACCCACGGCCACCGCGACCACGCGATGGGAGTGTTCGATCTCCTGAGATCGTATCCGACCATCATGGAAAACGGTGGTTTCGAGTTCATCCTCCACGAAGCGAGCCCCCGCGAGCTCAAAGACATGGTCAGGAAATCCGGCTGCCGCGTCACGGAGGTCCGGGGCGGAGAAACTCTGGAGATCAGCGGTTTCGATTGGGAAGTGATCCACACGCCGGGGCATACCATCGACGGGATCTGCCTCTATCATCCCCAGAGCAGAACCGTCTTCTCCGGAGATACGGTATTGCTCCACGCCATGTCCGAACCGGACGAGCATGCCGGAGGAAGACTCGACCACTACCTGTTCGGTTTGAGGACGTTGCTCGGAAAGGAAATCGACCATGTTCTGCCCGGCCACGGGCTCCCCGTGATCTCGTCGGGCAGGAAGGTCATCGAGGAGACGTACGAAGGCCTGATGCTGAAAGTCCTCGGGGTCGATGGGAAGGCGAAAATCCCGTGGATCGAAGGGGCCACGGCCCTTGCGCAAAAGGGATGCCTGGAAGAGGCCGCCTATTGCTGCGACAGGGAGCTCCTCCTCGATCCGCAGAACCGAAGGGCCCATCAATTGAAGGCCGTTTGCCTCAACGATCTCGGGCGGTTCCACGAGGCGCTCGAATCCCTGGAAAAACGGACAGGGCTTGGTCCGCAGGACGATGCGGATCCGTTCCCGCTCGTCGGAAGGGGATACGCGCTGATGGGACTTGGCAGGTACGAGGAAAGCGTCAAATATTTCGACGAGGCGCTGCAGGTGACCCCCGGCATGAAAGACGCGTTGATCTACAAGGGGATGGCTCTCTATCTCGCCGGAAACTACGATGCGGCGATGGAAATCGAGCTCTTCCAAAAAGAATTCGTCGGAAGATTCCAGGAGGAGCTACGCAGGAAGGACAAAGGCGCCGGGCCCGCGTGACAGGTGGCGTACCCGATGGAGAAGCCGGAAAAGAAACCGCCGGAAAGGAAACCTTGGGACCCGAACTGCCCGAAATGTCGCGAAGAGCTGCAACGGCATTCCGATCTATGGCAGGCGCAATACGATGATGTGGACCACGGAGCGGGGATTTACCGATTGCTGTTCGAGCATTACTGTACGCATAAAAACCGGCAAGAGGGATGAGGGGGAAATGCTGTCGTATCCGGCGTTTGTCGGCTATGGGAGGGATTAGGAAGGGGGCAGGGAGGATCAAGGGATGAGCGACGAGAAGGGACCGAAAGATGTTGCGTTTTATGGGCACCCGCCATTTGTCGCCCCCGAGATCGGAGAGCAGCCGCCGGTGGGAGCATGGATCGCGAAGGATGCCGTCTGTCGGGACTGCATGACGACGTCGGAAGAGATCTCGATGCGGCGTGGATTCGCAGACCCGATTTCCGCCAAAGAGGTCCGGGAAAAGGAAACCCTTTGCACCCGATGCGGGAAAGCGATTCCCGCCGGCTCATAAACCGTCGGGCCCGATTTCATCGTGGGGCAGAATGGAAGGAATGGATCGTCAAGCGAGGTTCCCGTGTCCGTCCGGTTCGCCGCGGAAGGCGACCTGAACGGGATCCTGGAGGTCGAAAGGCTCTCCTTCCCGAGCGGGAAGCAGTGGGATCACGGCGATTTCCGGGAGGCATTGAAGGATCTGTTTCTCGTCTTCGCGGACGGGGGAATATCCGGGTTCCTGATCGCCAGCTGCTGGGAAGACACAAAGAGAGCCGTCATCCTGCGAATCGCGGTGCATCCCCGTCACCGGAATCGCGGGATCGCGACCAGGCTGATCGAAGCCGCAATCGGGAAGTTCAGGGAAATGGATTTGCGGGAAGTCGAGATCGACGTGGAAGTCGTGAAACGGGGAGCCATCCGTCTGTATGAAAACGTCGGATTTCGAACCATCCGGGGCATTCCCATGGATGAAAACAACACGATGAGCAATGAAAACGGAAGTTTCTACATGATGAAGATGGTGATCGGCGAAACATGAGGGTCCGGATGGTTTCCTGGGGCGGTTCGGGACCTCCGCGCCTGACACGATCCATGCGGACGTGAGGCGCCATGGATCCCATGTGGTTCTACGACGAGATGGGGGACCAGGAGGAGTGGCAGGCCTTCCAGAAAGAGATTCTGCCTTTGGAAAGGGAATATCTGGAGATCCGCGTGGCGCTTCGCGACGCCGAGGCAGCCCTTCGCGCCGATCCCGGGAACGACACCCTCCGGATCCAGGTGGAGAAGGGGAAGGAGAGACAGAGAGAGATGGAACGGAGCGCCCCGTGGATCTGTTCGGACTACCCGTGGGAGTTCTTCCTTTGGGGAGTCCCCCACGGATGACGTTCGATCAAGGGATGCGGTATGGAAAGACCGTATCGATGCCCGGTTTGCAACACACCGCTGGAAGAGGATAAGGATGCAGGGTTCAAGATCCCGCCGCGGTGCCCCTATTCCGGCACGGCCTACCCGGAACTGTGCGCGCTGCACGACAAGCTCTATTTCGGGAAATGGAGGAAGATGGAGGCCGACCCCAACGATATCAAGAGGGCATTCGCGAAGCTCGGCCGATTGTTATCCAAGATGAAAGAAGTCGTAGAGAAGGAGAACCTCGAGCCTGCCAGGGAGGACCTCAAGAAGGCCGGCGAGGCATTCGCGATGGCGGACGTGGACGAAGACCCGTATTCCTCCATTAAACACATGGACCAGGCGCTTTCCTATATCCATCACGCGATCAACGATCTGCTGCAGGAAAAGAAGGCGAAGCTTCATTCCCCCCCGGACTACGAACGGCATTACGACGTCGTTCTCCCCTTCAAGGAGGATTGGTAGGGGGTTCCCTCCGGAGGCGCTCGTCTTTACGCGAAGGTCGGCTCGAGCGTCACCTCGGTACGGACGGAGTTCGAGACGATACAGTTCTTCTCGGCCTTGTGGAGGATCTCCTCCGCGTTGGCCCGATCTTCGCCGGACCGGAGTGCGATCCGTGGGCGGACGACGATCTTCGTGAACAGAAACCGGCCGTCCACGAACTCGAGCAGCCCTTCCGCCTCGCTCTCGTATTCCACGAAGTCCAGGGAGGCCCGCCCGGCGAACGCCAGGAAGGTGCTCATGATGCATACGTTGACCGAGGCGACGTAAAGGTCTTCGGGCGACCAGATCCCCTCGTGGCCCTTGAACTCCGGAGGGGTTGCCACCTCGACCGGCGGCTTCCCGGC
>MGPV01000039.1:0-3304 GCA_001797615.1 Deltaproteobacteria bacterium GWC2_65_14 | reverse complement strand
CGAACCGGCCCTTGCGGTTTCCGAAGATACCATAGCATCCCCGGGGACCGGATATGGTTCGGATATCATGAAAAAAAGGGCCCCCTGCGGGGCCCTTTTCCGAGAGCTTCGGTCCCTCCCGGTCCGCGTGTCGTCCCTACATCTTCCCGACGAGGATGAACGCGATGACCAGGGTGTAGATGACCAGCGACTCGATCAGCGCGAGTCCGACGATCATCGGGATGAAGATCTTGTTCTGGGCGGAAGGGTTGCGTGCGATCCCCTCCAGCCCGGCGGCGATGGCCTTGGCCTGGCCGAGCGCTCCCCCGAAGGATGCGATCGCTATGCCAAACCCGGCAGCCAGCGCGATGAAGGTCTTGTAGTTGCCACCCGCTGCGGCGGCAGCCCCCTCCTCCGCGAAGGCCACGGAAGCCACTGCTACGAAGAGCAGTGCGAGCAGAAAGGTGAATGAGGCTTTGCGGAACATGCGGTACCCCCTTTAGGTAGTGATGACCCCCCCGGACGGTTCCGCCCGGCCGGAAGGGGGTGATGCCCGGTTCGACGGATCTAGTGCTCCTCCTCGTGGGCGACCGCGCCCGCGATGTAGATCATGGAGAGCACCGTGAAGATGAACGCCTGCATGAAGGAGACGAACACCCCGAGCCCGTAGAAGATCGACGGCACCACGAAGGGGACGAGACCGAGGAAGATCCCGACCACGAGGTGGTCGCCGGTGATGTTGCCGAACAGACGCAGCGACAGGGAGAGCGGCCGGGCGAGGTGGGAGACGATCTCGATCGGCAGCATGATGGGGGCCAGCCACCAGACCGGCCCCAGGAAGTGCTTGAAGTAGGCCACCCCGTGCTCCCGCACCCCGTAGTAGTGGGTGGAGAGGAAGACGACGACCGCCAGCCCGACGGTGATGTTCATCTGATCGGTCGGGGGGACGAATCCGGGGATCAGCCCGAGCAGGTTCATGAAGAGGATGAAGAGGAAGCAGGTGGCCAAAAGCGGCATGTACTTCTTCGCATGATGGCCGAGGATATCCTCGGCGATCCCCACGAGGAAGGAGAGGATCATCTCGAGCAGGTTGCGCAGCGTGAACCGGGGCTCCGGGAGCACCATCTCGTCGGTCTTCTTCCCCCGGAAGGTGAGCAGCGACAGCGCGACCAGCAGGACCGCGATCATGATCGCGGAGAGCATGTACTGCGGGACATGAAGGCCCAGGAGGTTGAACCAGGAAAAGACCTCGTGCCCGCCGGCCGCCATCGCGGCCGCCGGGGTCAGCAGAACCAACCCGATCCCGCAAAACCCTTTGCGCATTCCGGAAACCCTCCCCGTTCGAACGATCACTTCTCCCCGGCCGCCCGGGAAAGCCCCTCGAGCAGGACCCCGAGAAAGAGCGCGGAGAAGCCGAGCAAAAATCCCAGGACGTCGACCCGGCCGGACCGCACGATCAGGTAGACCAGACCCCCCAGCCCGAGGAACTTCAGCACATACTGGACGACGAACCCTTTGCGGACCGCCCCGTCGCCGGAGAACGCCTTCTCGAGGATCTTCCGGATCAGGAAGAAGTTCGCGAAGGCAACCGCCCCGCCGACCGCCGTGCCCGGCAGCATCCGGAACCGGCCGGAGATCGCGACCCCGGCGAGGATCACTCCGGCGGAGATCAGGATCTTCGTCTCGAGCGGCCGAAGCCGGACCTCGTCACGTTCGGTCCCGGCCCCGGGGGAGGGATCGCCGGCACTGCCCGGCTCCCCGGGCCGGCCGCGCCCGTCATCGATCACGGGGCTCTCCCCGGTTCTTCCCGTTTTCCTCGAGTTCTTTCCCGGACCGGAGGGCGGCGCGGTAGAGGCTCCGGACGCCGGCCGCGAACCCGATCCCGATCCAGAGGACCATGAGCCACGGCCCGGTTCCGAGCCACTTGTCCAGGTAGTACCCGATCGCCAGGCCGATGAGGACCGACGCGGCCATCTCCAGGCCCAGGGCGCTGTACCGCCCCAGCTCCCGGAAGAACAGTTTTCGGTCCTGCTTGTCGGTCACGAGAAACCCGGATCTTCTACCATATCGGTTGCGAGGCCGTCAACGGGAAAAGGGGGCCCCGCCGGCCGCCCCCCTCACCGCTTCCGGGAGCGCCCCGGACGGCCCTCGAGAAGCGTCTGCCGCGCCGCCGCGATCGTCCGGTGGAGCTCCCTGCGGGTGTGGGCCAGCGAGACGAACCCGGCCTCGAACTGCGACGGGGCCAGGTAGACTCCGCGGGAGAGCATCCCGTGGAAATACCGGGCGTAGGCGGCGGTGTCGCTTTGCCTGGCGGACCGGTAGTCGGTGACCGGACCGTTCTGGAAGAAGGTGGTCCACATCGACCCCACCCGGTTCGTCCAGGTCGGCACCTTCGCTTTCGAGAAGACCCCCTGCATCCCTTCCCCGAGGTAGTCGGCCTTCTCCGCGAGCGTCCGGTAGGTCCCCTTCTTCGCGAGCACGGTGAGGGCCGCGATCCCCGCGGCGACCGCCAGCGGGTTCCCGGAGAGGGTGCCCGCCTGGTAGACGGGTCCGACCGGAGACAGGGCGTCCATCACCTCCCGCCGCCCGCCGAACGCGCCGACCGGCAGCCCTCCGCCGAGGATCTTCCCCAGCACCGTCAGGTCGGGCAGGGTCCCGTAGAGCTCCTGCGCCCCCCCGAAGGCCACCCGGAACCCCGAGATCACCTCGTCGAAGACCAGCAGCGCCCCGGCCTTCCTCGTGAGCTTCCGCAGTCCGTCGAGGAAGCCGGGAGCGGGGAGGATCACCCCCATGTTCCCGGGGATCGGCTCGACCAGGACGGCGGCGACCTGTCCCCGGTTCTTCTCGAGCAGCCGCCGGACGGAGGCGAGGTCGTTGAAGGCGGCGGTCAGGGTCAGCTTCGCGAGATCCTTCGGAACGCCGGGGGAGTCGGGCTGCCCGAAGGTGAGCGCCCCCGAGCCGGCCTTGACCAGCATCGAGTCGGCGTGCCCGTGGTAGCACCCCTCGAACTTGATGATCTTGTCCCTCCCGGTGAACCCGCGGGCCAGCCTTACGGCGCTCATCGCCGCCTCGGTGCCCGAGGAGACGAGCCGGACCTTCTCGATGGAGGGGAAGGCCTTCCGGATCAGCCGGGCCAGCTCGACCTCGCCGGCGGTGGGGGCGCCGTAGCTGGTCCCCTTTTCGGCCGACCGCCGGATGGCGGAGACCACCTTCGGGTGGGAATGGCCCAGGATCATCGGCCCCCAGGAGGAGACGTAATCGATGAAGGAGTTTCCGTCGGCGTCGGTGATCGTGGACCCCTTCGCCTTCGCGATGAAGAGGGGGG
>MGPV01000038.1:50183-50285 GCA_001797615.1 Deltaproteobacteria bacterium GWC2_65_14 | reverse complement strand
GCTGCCGGCGATCGACCGGGAAATGCTCTCAGGCCTATTGGACAACTTCGAGGAGGTGATCGCGGCAGGGACCAACCCGCAAAAAAAGCACCTCCTCCGCCG
>MGPV01000038.1:49943-50111 GCA_001797615.1 Deltaproteobacteria bacterium GWC2_65_14 | reverse complement strand
GGTTCGTACACCGGGACATTTGGCTCCCCGGGCAGGACTCGAACCTGCAACCTAGTGGTTAACAGCCACCCGCTCTGCCGGTTGAGCTACCGGGGAACGAAAAACGGCAGAACAGAACTATAATCCCGCGTCCCGCATGGCGTCAAGCGGATTGGAAGAGGATGCGGA
>MGPV01000038.1:49583-49903 GCA_001797615.1 Deltaproteobacteria bacterium GWC2_65_14 | reverse complement strand
TCCACCCGCCACTCGGGACCCTTCGGCTGGGTCGGGAAACCCCGTTCCACCCACTCCTCGAAGCCGCCGTGGAGGACGCTCACCCGGTTGAAACCTTTCCGTATCAGGATCCGCGCCAGACTGGCGCTGGTGGCTTCGCCCGGTCATATGCAGTAGAAGACGAGGTCCCGGTCCCCGGGGAGGTGGTGGGCCAGGCGATGGAAGGTCGCCGGGCGGAGCCGGAACGAGCCGGCGATCATCCGGTCGCCCCGTTCGTAGTACTCGTCCCGACGCAGATCCAGAACGATCGGGGCATTCCCACCCTTCATCCTCTCGTGCAG
>MGPV01000038.1:22654-49565 GCA_001797615.1 Deltaproteobacteria bacterium GWC2_65_14 | reverse complement strand
CGTACCGCCTCACCAGGTAGAGCCGGTAGCCGATCGTCCAGAGGACGGAGGCGGTCAACCCGGCGGCCAGGAGCCATACCATGCCCCCCTGGATGGTGCGCGCCGACCCGGCGATCTCCAGCCCGAATCCCCGCCCGAGCCCCATACCGACGGAGGCCCAGAGGATAGCCCCGAGGGAATCGAGGAACAGAAACAGGGGAAGCGGCAGGGCGGCGATACCGGCCAGCGGCGGCATGACCGAATTGACCCCCGGGAGGAACTTCGACAGCAGGATCGTGACCGTCTTCCTGCGATGGAACTGGTCGACGGCGCTCTCGACGCACACATCCGGGTTCAGGGAGATCCGGCACAGCATGAAGAGCACCCTCTTCCCCCGGCGCCGCCCCAATTCGTACCAGATCCCGTCGGCCGCGACCGCCCCCAGGACCGCCCCCGCCACCAGGACCGGCAGAGACACATGCCCGGTTGCGGACAGCGCCCCGGCCAGGAGGAACAGCGGGAACGCGGGGAAGGGGACGCCAATGTTCTCGAGGAAGCTCACCAGGAACATCGCCGCTCCTCCGTAGCGGGCGAGGAATAGGGAAATCCAGTCCATCGTGGCAGCCCCCACGCGATGAAACAGTATTTCGGTATAGATGCCTCCCGGGCTTCCCGGGATGCCGGATCCTCACCGTTTGCCCTTGCCCGTCAGGCGGGTTTGCGCGGCCGGACGAAATCCTCCACCAGGGCGGCGACGGCGGCGCACTCTAGTCCGAATGTGAGGTATCCCGAATATCCCAGAAGCGGCATCTCGAAGAAGTGGAGCCGCTGGACATACGGGATCGAGTAATTCCACTTCGCCAGGCTGTGGAAATTCCACATCTCCCAGAAGAAGCCGCACAGCAGGGCCGCCAGGGCGTACCCGACCGCCTCCCTCCAGTCGCCCGCCGCGACCCCCGAGAGGATGTGGGGCCTGCCTGCGATCCCGTCGAGGGAGAGCAGGACGAGAAGGGGCGCGACCCAGAGGAGGGGGTAGAACAGGTCGGGCCGGACGCCGATCCCGGCCAGGCTTCCTGCGGCAGCGGCCAGAAGGACCCAGGAGGCGGCCTTCGGCCCGGGGACAGTCAGGGGGAGAAAGCTGCGGAAGGGACGGTCCAGGCGCGGGAAGGTGGCGAGCCACTCCCGGGTCGAGAGCACGGCGGGCAGGACCGTGGAGAAAGGGAGCGTCCCCAGCCAGAAATACTCCCACGGGCCGTATCGGGACGGGTCCACATAGTACCAGTTCTGGACGAAACGGTTGAGGTACTCGAAGGACCACCAGAAGGCGGCGCTTGCCGGAAAGAGAAGGAGGAAGAAGCGCGGCCGCTCCGTCATGAGGCATTTCCCCGCCTTGCGGTATGTGAGGGCGTTCACGACCACGACATAGGAGACCCATAGCGGGGTGAAGGTGTGGGCCTGGAGCGGGGCGAACCAGGAGAAGCGGGACCAGGCCAGGATCCAGAACGCGATCCCCGAGACCACCCCGGCCCACCCCCAAAGAGGAAAGGGCCGCACCCTCGAGGCCTCCGCATCGGGTTCCGGGCGATACCGGGCCGCCCGCAGGACGAAAGGGGCCAGGGGGGCCAGGACCATCAGGACTCCCAGGAAGAAAAGCGGAAGGGAGAAGGGGGCATGCTCCACGTACCGAGTCGTCGGGGGAAACTCGAGATAGCGGGCCACCGGCTCCCCGGCGACCCCTATGCCCACCATCGGAAGGCCGAAGGCCATCGCGGCGAAGACCAGGAGCTTCCGCAGGGGGCTCCTCATCGAGTGCGAGACCCCTTTGATCCGGCAGCCGGCCGGGGAGTGCGCGAGTGCCTCCCCCTCACCTCCCCTTCGCCGCCTCCCCGCGAAGGACGGAGCAGGTGGAAGAGGCGCGGGCGACCGGCGCGACCCACAAACGGTCCGGATACGGCGTTCCCATGTCCCACCCTCCCGGGATACCGCGGCCGCCCCCGCGCGCTGCGTGCGGCGTCGGCTTGCCCCACGGCTTCTCCGCTATTATCCCTTGAAACGCCGCCCCGCGAAAAGGGAGGACGAAGGAAAATGACTACCCGGGTGCCGTCAGGTAGATCCCCCGTGCGATCCGCTTCCCCTCCGCGGTCAGGAATTTCGTCTCGATCAGGGGGGCGATCTTTTCGCCGGACATCGTACCCGCAACCTCCCGGAGGTTGACGATCATGTCGGCGTCCCAGAGGCAGGCGAACTCCTTCGTGCGGATCTTCCCCGGGGTGTGGTGGTACGCGATCAACTCCCTGACCGTCGCGATCTTCCGCCCCTCAACGCCCAGCTCCTTCAGGATCTTCTCCGCGACCGGCGGACCGAGTTTTTCCTGGTAGTGCCCCGCGCTGCTTTTGTACCTCTCCTCCGCCGGCTTGATCCCCACGTCGTGGAGGAGGGAGGCCATCGTCACGACCTCCCGGTCCCCTCCTTCGACCGCCTGGATCCGAAGGGCGTGTGAAGTGACTTCCAGGGCGTGCGCGATGCGGCGGGCATCCTCCCCGAAGAACCGCTCCACCTCCTTGCGAACCTTTTCGTACATCCTCCCCTCCCCCGTTCCCGGAGATTCCCCCGACGGCCGTTGTCGCCCGGCTCACCACCACCGCCAAAGAGAGATGATGAACAGGACGGCGAAAATCAGGCCCAGGATAAAGTAGGTCATGAAGTAGAAGGCCTTCAGGTGGGTCGGAGCCCTTTGGACGGTCCCCGCCGCCAGGAGATTGCCGACGAAAGGCATGGAGACAACCTTCTCCTCCCCGTGGGGGGCCAGCTTCAGGGCGTCGGTCAGGTCGAATCCCGCGAGGTGCCTGCCGACATGACCTCCGTCCTTCCATAACCTGCTCCCCGTGGCGTCGAAGATCCGCCCGTCATAGGCAAAATAGGCCGGCCGGCCCTCCTTCCCGTCGTACCCGGACAGATCGTCCGGCGCCATGTCCTTTTTCTCCCGATCGACCGTCACCCGTCTTTTTTTCAGCCTGGGCCCGACGATGAACGTGACGATCACCGCGATGCCGACCATGATGAGGTACAGGACGATCTTCACCGTCAAGAGAATGCCGAAGCGGGTCCGGATGAGATCGGCCGGGGAGTGGATCCGAAACAGCGTGAGGAGGATCCCCGTGACGGCGATGAGAACGATCGACCCCCATCCGACGATCAGCTCCCCCCGCGGGAGGCCGTGGGCCGCGTAGGAGGGCTTGAGAAGCAGGTGGACATACAGGATGGTTCCGAACCAGAGGACCGCGGTGAACAGGTGAAGAAACCCGGCGAGAAACCGGACGGTGTGGCGCCATCCGGTGGAGCCGGCCGCCTCCCGCCCGGCCGCGGGAAGCGTCCGCCGGAACGACTCGCCTTCCGCTGTCAGCTCCCCTCCCCCGGCGGGGTCGAGATGACAGGCCCGGCACTCCCTCCCAGTGCGCGAGGCATACTCCTCGGTCCCGGTCCCGCGGGAAGGGAACAGTGCCAGGACGAGGGCCGAGGCGAGAAGGAGGAAGGCGACCCTGCCGACCGCCGGGGAGCGCCCGGATTTCATACCGGCTACTTTGCCCGATCCTGCAGCGACGTCCCGAAGAGCAGCCAGAGGTAGTCCTCCTGCCGCCGGATGTAGCGCTTCCCCCCTCCCGCCATGTTCTCTCCCGCGAGACGGCCCTGCTTGATCGCGCTGCGCCACCCGAAGTTGATCCGGACCTCGTGGGTCTTCTCGTCGTAGAGTTCCGCGCAATCCCCCGCCGCGAAGATGCCGGGGACGTTGGTCCGGAGCCGGTCGTCCACGATGACGCCGGTGCCGACCTTCACCCCGCTCCCCTTGAGAAAATCGACGTCGGGGAGCCGCTCGACGGCCGCCGCGATCATCGAACAGCGGATCGTCTCCCCCTGCAGGTCGCGGACCTCGAACATCCCCTCGTCGACCTCCCGGATGGAGGCGATGTCGTCCCCGCCGAGGATCCGGACCCCCCGGCTGCGGACCTCGTCGAGGACGCTCGCCTCGAACTCCCCCGAGATCGGGTATCCGAACCGGGGAAGGTCCGGCTTGATCCAGATCACGCTCCTGCCCAGCGCCGCGAGGGCGCGGCTTGCCTCGATCCCCACGTACCCCGGACCGTAGACGATGACCGGTCCCGGCCTTCCCGCGCGTTCCCGGATCCTTTTCCCGTCTTGGAGAGAATCCACCGGAATGACCGCCCCCGGGTGCCGGTCGAGCGGAGAGGGAAGGACCGGCTTTCCCCCGGTGGCCAGGAGGAGATAATCGTACGCCTCTTCGGTCCCGTCCCCGAACGTCACCCTTCTTCCATCCGGGTCCACCCTCGTGGCCCGTTTCCCGCCGAGCAGCTCGATCCCATGCTTGTCGAGATCCTCCGCCTGCGGATCGGCGAGGGCGGAAAGATCGATCTTCCCCGAGATGAAGTCCGGCACCAGGGGCCTCAGGTAGGGCGGGTCCGTCTCCGCGTTGGCGATGACGATCTCCGCCTTTCGGTCGGTCTTTCGTACCGCCTTGGCCCCGGCGATTCCCGCCGGACCCCCTCCCAGGATCAGGTAGCGCATCGGTTCCTCCTTGTCAGGACCGGACGATCCCGCCCGGAAGAGATGCCGTCCCATGTTCCCTTCCTTCGAACCTTCACGCCCGCCATTCAATGCGCCGGTCTTCGGAGAGTATTGCGGACAACCGGAAGAACGTACGCATTATCCTACCGGTCCGGCCCGGTGGCAATCCCTTCTCCCCTCCGGAACGAAGATCGGGGGGAGGACGGGCCTCCACCCGATTCAGGTCAATGCGCGTGTTTCCCGGCGACGGCCGGCTCGGGATGGCCGGGCCCTGCGCCCCCCACGTCCCCGGCGCCATGGGCGATCGGCGTGGTGGCGTCGACGTAGAGGCGTTCGACGAAGTGCAGGAACGGAACATACGCCCCCACGTACGCCCTGCCCGCCTCGACGCTATCCCCGGCGTGCTTCTTCCTCTCCATCGCCTCGACGTAATACTTGTGGATCCCCCCGTGGATCTTTTCCTCGATCAGCGCGAGCAACGGTTTGGGGTTTCCCGTTTCCAGCGCCTTGTCGGCCGCGGGGATGGCGGGGCCCAGGTCAAGTCCCGCGGGTTTGAGGCCCGTGTACGGCGCCCCCTCCCCCTCGCGGTGCACGCGCACCAGCGTCTCGAAGAAGTACCGGTCCGCCAGCTCATTCTCTTTCGGCCCTTTCCCCCGGACCGCCGACACCAGATCGAATGCCTCCCGGATCTCGCCCTCCTTTTCCTTGGCCACCCACGGGAGGAGCAGGTTCACGTCCCCCTTGTCGAGAGCTTTCTTCGCCAGGGTGACGACCGGCCCATCCATCGTGTCGCAATGGGCGAGGGCGCTTCCTGCCCACGCCATGGTAAGGATGATTACCGCCGCCGCTGCACCTCCGAGTTTTGCCAGGCATTTCATCTTCCCCTCCTTCCCCGCACGGTCCGCGGGGGACAACGAGTTGGATATCACGGCTCCATCGTCGCAAACCCCGGGAATCCATACATTGACATTAATCAATATATAGGCGTTTCCGGAAATATCTCTCCGTCGAAACCGTGATGGGAGAAAAAGAAAAGGGGGCCTGTGGCCCCCGTGAAATCGTGTCCTTCCGACCCCTCGCGATAAGGCCCCTGATCACGCCGGCAGTTCGAAATCCCCCCGGGCGATCCTCTTCGCCATGTCTCCGTGGTCGGCCTCCGTGGGGGACGGGGAGACGACGTGGAGGACGACCATGTCGGTCTTCGCCTTCACGCCGCGCGCCATCTTCCTCGGGACGACGACCAGGTCCCCTTCCCGGACGGGGCGGCGTTCCGAACCCGCCACCACCTCCCCTTCCCCGGCCAGGACGTAGAGGACCACGTGGACGTCGGGCTTGTGGACGGGGATGAACTGGCCGGCCCGGAACGAGGCCTGGATCACCTTCATCTCCGGGCTCTCGAACAGCGGTTTCGGCGCAAATCGGTTCGGGTCGAACGTCACCTTCTCCTTCGGACGGGCGAACACGGGGGCGGGCATCGACATCTCCTCCTTCCAGGGGAATCCGTTTCCGGTCATTTTCTCACAAGATCGGAAGAAGGACATTGAGACAGGTCAACTCAGAACCACTTCTTCCTCCGGAACCAGTAGAGCATCCCCCCCGCGCCGCCGGCCATCAGCAGCAGGACCGCCGGGTACCCGTAGCGCCAGGAAAGCTCCGGCATGTTGAAGGGGGAGGCCTGCGGGTCGAAGTTCATCCCGTAGAGCCCGGCGATGAAGGAAAGCGGGATGAAGATCGTGGCGATGATGGTCAGCACCTTCATCGTCTCGTTCATCCGGTGGGAGACGGCCGACAGGTACTCGTCGAACAGGCTGGCGGCCATCTCCCGGTAGGTCTCCACCATGTCCATCAGCTGAACCGCGTGGTCGTAGCAGTCCCGCAGGAAGACCTTCGTCTCGGGGAGGATCAGGCCGGACTCCTCCCGGATCAGCTCGTTCATCGCGTCCCGGGCCGGCCAGGCCGCGCGGCGCACCTCGATCAGCTTCCGCTTCGCCTCCCGGATCTCCCGGAGCGTCTCCGGGACCGGGTCGGCCATCACCCGCTCCTGCAGCTCCTCCACCAGGTCGCCCAGTCTCTCGAGAACGGGGAAATAGGCGTCCAGGACGGCGTCGCAGAGGGAGTAGGCGAGGTAATCGGCGCCGAGGGAGCGGACCCTCCCCTTGCCGTTCCGGATCCCCTCCCGAAGCGGGTCGAAGGGGTCTCCATGCCGCTCCTGGAAGGTCACCACGAGCCGGTCGGCGAGGAAGAGAGAGAACTGCTCCGGCTCCTCGGGGTACTGGATCTCGCGCAGTACGACGAGGAGGTGGTCGCCGTACCGCTCCACCTTGGGGCGCTGGGGGATGTTCAGGACATCCTCGAGGGCAAGCGGGTGGAAGCCGAACCGGTCCCCGAGCGCCTTGATGACCCCGGGGTCGGCCAGCCCCCATACGTCGACCCAGAGGACCCCCTTCTCGGGGACGGAGAGCAAGGGGATCTCCTCCGGGCGAAGGACCCGCTCCTCGCACCGGTCGGGGCCGTACAGGAAGGCCGTGATCCGTACCGGGGCCGAGTCGGCCTCGATATGTGCCGTGAGGGTCCCGGGGAGGGTCCCCGGAAGCTGCGACCGCTTCCTCCTCCGCTTGCGAGCCATCGCGCCCCTCATTTCCCGGATTTCCTCCTTTATACCAGACGCACGGAGCGCCTCCAACGTCGCCCCCGCCGCTTGCCCGCCCGACGCCGCGCATGAAATAATGACCGTACTTCGATCCACATCCGGGAGGTAGCGGGATGAAACGGATCTCCTTGCGGGGGGTCGGGCTCGCCCTGTCCGCTTCCGCATTCCTGGCGCTTCTTCTGTATGCCTGCGCGGTCAACCCGGTGACCGGCCGTTCGGAGCTTTCGCTGGTCTCCTTCACGGAGGCCGAGGAGGTCAAGCTCGGTTCCCAGGCCTACACCCCGGCGGTGCAGCAGCAGGGGGGATTCTACCGGGACCGCGCCCTGGAGGACTACGTTCAGGAGGTCGGGATGCGGCTGGCCCGGGTGTCCCACCGCCCCAACCTCGATTACCGCTTCCGGGTGCTCAACTCCTCGGTTCCCAACGCCTTCGCGCTCCCCGGCGGGTTCATCGTGATCAACCGCGGGCTGCTCGTGGGGCTTTCCAGCGAGGCGGAGATGGCGGCGGTGCTGGGGCACGAGACCGGCCACGTGACCGCGAAGCACTCGCTCGCCGGATACCAGCGGGCGCTGGCCGCGAACATCCTGCTCGCCGGGGTCGCGGTCGGCACCGGGGGGAAGGAGTGGGCGATGGACCTCTCCGGGATCACCGCCTCCCTGGTGAACAACGGCTTCTCCCGGGAGCAGGAGCGGGAGTCCGACTGGCTCGGCATGGACTACATGGTCCGGGCCGGCTACAACCCGATGGGGGCGGTCCGGCTCCAGGAGTATTTCTACAGGGAGCTGGAGGGGGGGAAGAACCCGATGTTCGTCGAGGGGATCTTCCGGACCCACCCGTTCTCGAAGGATCGGCTGGACAACGCCCGTGCCCGGATCGCGGAGCGCTACGCGGGGATCGCCAGGGACCCCGGCTACACCCTGAACGAAACGGTCTTCCGGCAGAAGACGGCGCGGCTCCGTGAGGTCCAGAAGGCCTACGACATCGCCGACGAGGGGGACAAGCTGCTCAAGGAAAAGCGATACGGGGAGGCGTTGCGGAACTATGAAGAGGCCGCGGCCCGGGAGCCGGAGCAGGCCCCGTTCCATTCCTCGATCGGGCGGGTCCGTTTGATCCAGAAGGAATACGGGGCCGCGGAGATTTCGCTTCGCAAGGCGATCCGGCTCGACGACGAGTTCTTCGAGCCGCACCTGCTGCTCGGGGCGCTGCACCACCAGCGGAACGACCACCGGGCGGCGATCCCGGAGCTTTCCCGGAGCATGGACCTGCTCCCGACGAAGCAGGGGGCGGCGATGCTGTCGAAGTCGTACGAGGCGATCGGCGACCTGGAGAACGCGAAGAAGTACGCCGGGATGGCGAAGTAGCGGCTACTTCAGGATCTCCGAGGAAGCCATCCGATCGGAACCAGCCGGAACAGAAGGAAAAACGGGTGCTTCCGGCGCATGGACCCACCCCCGGGGGGGGATTTCGGTGTCCCGGGCATCTCCTATCGATTATAATGGACGGATTGTCCCCGGCGGCGCAACCGGATCCGGTCTGCCGGGAGTTTCGGAAAGGAACCGCTTGTGGCCAAGGAAGAATTCATCCCGAAATGGCTCGCCTGGGAAGTCACCGGGCGCTGCAACCTGAACTGCATCCACTGCCGGGCGTCGTCGTCGATGACCTCCCACGACACCGACTTCACGACGGAAGAGGCGAAACAGCTGATCGACGACATCACCTCCTTCTGCAGCCCGGTCCTGGTGCTCTCCGGCGGGGAGCCGCTGCTGCGTCCCGACCTCTTCGAGATCGCCTCGTACGGCACCGCCAAGGGCTTGCGGATGTGCATCGCCACGAACGGGACGCTGGTGACCGACGCGGTCTGCGCGAAGATGAAGGAGAGCGGGATCAAGATCGTCTCCCTGTCGCTGGACGGCTCCACCGCGGCGGTCCACGACGACTTCCGGAAGCAGCCGGGGGCCTTCGAGGCGACCCTGCGCGCCGCCGAGACCTTTCACCGCAACGGGATCAAGTTCATCGTGAACTCCTCCTTCGCAAAGCGGAACCAGCACGACATCCCGCAGACCTACCGGCTCGCCAAGAAGATCGGCGCCCACGCCTGGTACATGTTTATGATCGTCCCCACCGGCCGGGGGCAGGAGATCCTGGACGAGCTGATCAGCAAGGAGGACTACGAGGAGATCCTCGAGTGGCACTACCAGATGGAGAAGAACGAGCCGGACATGCTGGTCCGACCCACCTGCGCCCCCCACTACTACCGGGTAGTGATGCAAAAAGCGAAGGAGGAGGGGCACACGTTCGAGCGGCGGTCGCTCACCTTCTCCACCGGCGGCGGGAAGGGCTGCATCTGCGCGCAGGCGATCGCCTTCATCGACTCGAAGGGGAACGTCCAGCCCTGCTCCTACTTCCCGGTGGTCGCCGGGAACGTCAAGAAGCAGCACTTCCGGGAAATCTGGTACCATTCGGAGCTGTTCGAGTCGCTGCGGGCCTTCGAGAAGTACAAGGGGCGCTGCGGCGAGTGCGAGTACATCAACGTCTGCGGCGGATGCCGCGCCCGGGCCGACGCCGTCCTGGAGGACTATCTCCAGGAGGAGCCGTTCTGCGACTACGTACCGATCCGGACGCGGAAGCGCCTGGAGGCGGCGGTCCAGGTCGGGAAGACCGCCAAGAAATAATTCGCCCGAGCACAGAACCTCAGAACGGGGACGTTCCTAAGAACTGGGGAAGGCCAGTTCCCCGGATCCAATGTACGACTTCTTAGGAACGTCCCGGTTCTAAGGAACGGCCCGGTCCTGAGGGAGGAGAGCATGGTGGAGTACCGGTTCCTGAAGGCGTGCCGGCGCGAGCCGGTCGACGTGACCCCGGTCTGGATCATGCGGCAGGCGGGCAGGTATCTCCCGGAATACCAGAAGATCCGGGGAAAGACCTCCTTCCTCGACCTGTGCAAGACCCCCGAGCTGGCCGCGGAGGTGACGGTCCAGCCGATCGACCGGCTGGGAGTGGACGCCGCGATCCTCTTCTCGGACATCCTGGTCCCGGTGGAGGCGATGGGGGTCCCGCTGGAGTTCCACGAGGGGAAGGGGCCGCTTTTGGGGAAGGCGATCCGGGGCCAGGCGGACGTCGACTCGCTCGCCGTCCCCGACCCGGCCGACACGGTCCCCTTCGTGATGGAGACGATCAGGATCCTGCGGAAGACCTTCGAGGGGCGGGTGCCGCTGATCGGCTTCTCCGGCCTTCCCCTGACGCTGGCCTCCTACATCGTGGAAGGGGGGACCTCCCGCAATTTCATCAAGCTCAAGACGCTGATGTACCAGGCGCCGGAGGTCTTCCGGTCGCTCATGGAGAAGATCGCCAGAACGGTCGTCCTCTACCTGAACGCGCAGATCGAGGCCGGCGCGCAGGCGATCCAGCTCTTCGACACCTGGGCGGGGATCCTCACCCCCGGCGACTACGAGGAGTACGCCCTCCCCTACACCCGGATGGTGGTGGAAGGGCTCCGGAGAGACGGCGTCCCCCTCATCCACTTCGCGAACGACTGCTCGACGCTGCTTCCGCTGATCCGGACCCTTCCGGTGGACGTGATCGCGGTCGACTGGAGGATTCCGCTGGATGTGGCCAGCGGCGTGGTGGGACAAGGCGTGGCGATCCAGGGGAACATGGACCCGACGATGCTCTTCCACCCGCCGGCGAAGATCGCCGAGTGCGTTCGCGACGTCCTGCGCAGGGGGGAGAAGACGGCCTCCCACATCTTCAACCTGGGGCACGGGATCCTTCCGCCGACCAACCCCGACCACGCGGTCGCGATGGTGGAAGCGGTGCACCGCTACGGAAAGAAAGCGTAGCTCGCAAGGCCAAGGGAGCCCGATTGCCCGCGACCACCCCGACGACCGGCGTCGTCCTGCTGTACATGGGGGGGCCGGACACCCTGTCGGCCGTCCGGCCGTTCCTCGCGAACCTTTTCTCCGACCGGGATCTGATCCGGCTCCCCGCCCCGTTCCTCACCCAGCCGCCATTCGCCTGGATCGTCTCGGGCGTGCGGGCCCGCAAGGTCCGGCGGTACTATGAGGAGATCGGCGGCGGATCCCCGATCGTCCGCCACACGGAGGCGCAGCGGGCGGCGCTGGAGGCGGCGCTTTCGGAAACCGGCGGCCGTTACCGGGTCTACGTGGGGATGCGCTACTGGCACCCGCTTTCCCGGCATGCCGCGCTCGACATGAAGGGGGACGGTGTGGCGCGGGCGCTGGCGCTTCCCCTCTACCCGCAATACTGCCGCGCGACGACCGGATCGAGCGTCAAGGATCTCCAGCGCTGGCTTCGTTGGGCGGGGGCAGACATCCCGCTGGCCGAGGTTTCCTCCTACCCGGACCATCCCGGCTACGTCGAGGCGCTCGCGGAGAAGATCCGGGAGACCCTCTCCGCTCCGGGAGCCGGTCCGGAGACGCACCTGCTGTTCACCTTCCACGGGGTTCCGAAGTCGTTCATCGACGAGGGAGACCCCTACCAGGCGGAGGCGGGGCGCACCGTCGCCGCGGTGATGCGGCGGTTCCCGGGGCATCCGCACTCGGTCTCCTACCAGAGCAAGGTGGGCAGAGTGGAGTGGCTCGGGCCCGACACCGTCGACGAGGTCCAGAGGCTCGGGCGGGCGGGGGTCCGGACGCTGGCGGTGATTCCGGCAAGTTTTGTGTCGGAGCATATCGAGACGCTTCACGAGCTCGACATCCGGCTCCGGAAGACCGCCGGGGAGGCAGGGATCGGCAATTTCCTGCGGGTCCCGGCGCTCAACGACTCCCCGGCCTTCATCCGGGCGCTGCGGGACATCGCGCTCTCCGCCCTCGCGGAGGGCGGCCCGCGGGAAAGGACCGCGTCATGACGAGGATCGCGATCGTCGGGGCGGGGATCTCCGGGCTGGCCACCGCCCACTACCTGGTCCGCCTCCTCTCCCAGGCGGGGAAAAGCGCCGAAATGGTAATTCTCGAGGCGGAGAAGGTCCCCGGCGGGAAGATGCGCACGATCGTCGAGGACGGTTTCCGGATGGAGTGGGGGCCCAACGGGTTTCTCACGAACAAGCCCCACTCCCTGGATCTGGTCCGGGAGCTGGGGATCGAGGACCGGCTGGCCCGCTCGTCGGACCTGGCCCGGAAGCGCTTCATCTACTCCGGCGGGACGATGCACCGGCTCCCCGAGACCCCGCAGGCCTTCTTCCTCTCGAACCTGCTCTCCCTTCGGGGGCGGCTCCGGATCTGCGGGGAGCCCTTCGCGCCCGGGCCTCCCGTGGGGGTGGACGAGTCGCTCGGCGACTTCGCGAGGCGGCGGCTCGGGGAGGAGGCGCTCGAGAAGCTGATCGACCCGATGGTCACCGGCATCTTCGCGGGGGACCCGGACCGGATGTCGCTGGCCAGCTGTTTCCCCGTGATCCGCGACCTGGAGCGGCGGTACGGCGGGCTGGTCAAGGGGATGATCTCGCTCGCGCGGGAGCGGTCGAAGGCGGGCGATAAGCGGGAGATGTCGGCGGGGCCGGGAGGGGTTCTCACCTCGTTCGACGACGGGGTGCAGGCATTGATCGACGTCCTCGCGGAGCGGCTCGCGGACGGCCTGCACCTCGGCGTCTCGGTCGAGCAGGCGCGGCGGCGGGAGGGGAAGTTTCTCCTGTCGCTGCTGGAGGACGGCCAGCGCGGGGAGATCGACGCGGACGGGGTCGTCTTCGCGATCCCCGCCTATGCCACGGCGGAGATCGTCCGGCCGCTCGACCCGACCCTCTCCGACGCGCTCGTCGCGATTCCCTATTCCCCGATCTCCGTGGTGGCGCTGGGGTACGACCGGGCGACGCTCGGGCACCCGCTGGACGGGTTCGGATTCCTCATCCCGCGGAGGGAACGGCGCAGGATCCTCGGGGCGCTCTGGGACTCGAGCGTCTTCGCGAACCGGGCGCCGGAGGGAAAGGCGCTGATCCGGGCGATGGTGGGCGGGGTGCGGAGGCCGGACCTCGCCTCGCTGCCTTCGGAAGAGCTTGTCGCCCTCACCCGCTCCGAGCTGTCGTCGATCCTGGGGATCAAGGCCGAGCCGGTCCTCGCCAAAGCCTTCTTCCACGAGAAGGGGATCCCCCAGTACCTGGTGGGTCACGGCAAGGTGCTTGAACGGATCGAAGGGCGGCTGGCCGCCCACCCCGGGCTGTTCGTCAACAGCAACGCCTACCGGGGGATCGCGCTGAACGACTGCGTGCTGCAGTCCCGCCTGACGGCGGAACGGATCGCGGGGGGTAACGAACGATGACCTTTTCCCAGATGGTTTCCGTGGCCATGACATCGCTCGGAATGGTCGTCCTGCTGGCAGCCCTGTTTCCGACGAACCGGATCGTCCAGGAGCTCCCGCAGGGGACGGTGCGATCCTGCTGGATCAGCCTCCGGTCGGAACAGACGAGCATTCCGTCGACTCCGGGGTGAACCGCCCCGATGATCTCGCACCAGGAAAAATGGCCCCCTGAATCTCCCGATAACCGGCAATAGCAGGGAAAATATTTATCCCTGTTTCCCCTGAAACAGCGTATCGCCCTTCTTGCACAGATATCTTCCCGTACCCGTACTTTAAGTTTCGTCACATTGCAGTCGGACTGATCCTTGCAGTAAACTTTTTTTTCCTGCATGGAGGTCCCGAACCCGACTGATCCACGGAAAACCGAACATTCACCCGACAGGGGCAGAAAGGAGTCTGGGAAATGAGCAAACCGTTTGAGGGTGTTTTTTCCGCACGGAACGCCACCTGGTTTCTTGGCGCAATGACTCTGGTTTTCCTCGTTTCATGGACGGTCCCGGTGGCCATCGGTTCCCCGATCCATGAATCCGCAGTAACCTATCCCGTTCCGAAAAAATTCGTCCAAAATGGCGAGTTCGAGATTTTCCTCAGGCAGAACGGGGTCTGGAAGAAGGTTTCCTCTCTCCCCTTCGACCGGTTCTACCGGGAACAGACTCTTGAGATCCCCGAGGCCCCGGCCTCCTCGAAACGGCATGTCGTCCGGCTGAAGAAAACGGGAGGGGGAGCCGCGCACATCGACGCGATCTCACTGTCCGCCATCGCCCCGGTTTCGGTCTCCGGAAGCCGGGAGGCACAAGCCGGGAAGCTGGTCGCAAAACCGGACTTCGACGTCCTGGACGCCTCCTCGGGAATCGTGGAGTTTTCCTTCCCGGCGCGTCGCGGAAGGACCCTATCCCTGGTGGCCAGGATCGAGAGTGAACGGATCGCGGACATCCCCTTCCGCTTCCCCCTCTCCAACCAATCAAAGCCGATCCGCATTTCCTCGGACTTCTACCAGTACCGCTGGGGAGGAGCAGACAGCGGGAAGACCTTGAAGGGCAAGGCTCTGGAGCGGACGGCTCCCTTCTTCCGCGAGTTCTGCAGGGCAGGGACCGGTCACCCCTCTTCCGATATCTATGGATGGGTCAGCAACGACGAGAAGAACCTCTATGTCCGGATCGACCTGACCGGCGACAACACCCGGGACGGGAACAAGGACTATTCAGCGGTGTATGTAAAGACCGCCTCCGGGGTCAAGGAGTTCAAGGTATCCGAAGCGGATACGGCATGGGGAACTCCTGGATTCACCTATACGGACAAGGTTCCCTACCGGCACAAGGTCTACAATTTCACGATCCCCCGTGACCAGCTCGGCCTTGCGAAGATGCCGGCCAACCATGTTCTCAACCTCGCCTTTGCCGCCTACGGAACGGAAGGGCCGGCGCTGTGGGTCGTCTCCACAAGCCCCGACAACAACGCCGTAAACGTTCCCGTGGACAACACCATCTCCGCGACGTTCAACCTTGCGATCAACCAATCCACGGTCGACGACACCTCGTTCGTTGTCGAGCGGACCAGCGACGGCTCCCCCGTCGCCGGGACCTTCTCCTTCTCGGCGGACAACACCGTCGTGACCTTCATCCCCGATACCGCTCTGGACAACAATACGAACTACACGGTCACCCTGCCCGAAGATTCTATTGTCAGCCAGACGGGGTCTGCCTATTTGTGGACCGATTACGTCTGGACGTTCACCACCGCGGGGGGGGACAACACCGTGACCCTCTTCTTCCAGAACACCCCGAGCATTTTCGGGTGCGCCGTGGCTCCGGGGAAGGCGACCTGGAAGGAGAGCGCGGCAGCGCTGTGCCTCTTCATCCTTCCGGCGCTGGTTCTCTTCGCCCGGAAACGGCGGGGGACGGGTGAACGTGGGCATCGCACTCTGTTCCGGGGGTTTTTCCCGTTCCTCCTGGCGGCGGCGATGATCCTGGCCGCCTCCGCTCCCTCGCACGCCGGGGCGCTCGGGCCCCCGCAGCCGTCGGTCAAGGCCGGGCAGTTCGGCGGTGCGATCGGCTACTTCTACACCGAGGACAAGTGGGAGCCCGACACCGCTTCCGTCCAGTCGGGCGGGGTCACCGTGCGCTGGGAGACCGACAAGGTCAAGCAGAACAGCGTGTTCCTGCGGGGCGCGTACGGATTCTCCGCGAACTGCGAGGCCTCCGTGAAGGTCGGCATCGCCGACCGGGGGGCCCCGCAGGGGTTCGAGGACTCGTACGGCTTCCTCGCGGGGGTCGGGGCGAAGGGGATCCTGTACGAAACCCCTTCCTTCTCGGTAGGGCCGATCCTCGACTTCACCTGGTACAGCGACTACGAGGACAACATCGCCTTCTCCCAGGGGGGGACCACCTGGAGCGGGAAGGAGAAGATCGAGGACTCCTGGGATCTCCAGGTCGGTATCGGCCTCCAGGCCCCCGTCGGCAAGGGGATGGTGTACGGCGGGCCCTCGTTCTTCTGGAACCGGGCCGATGTCACGTACCAGATCACGAACGGGGTGGTGAACCTCAACGTCGACAACAAGTACAACCAGAAAAACACCTTCGGCGGATTCGCGGGGGTCCGCTACCCCGTCTCCGACCGGCTCGGGATTGAGATCGAGGGACAGTACCGGAGCGGATTCTCCGCCGGAGCGACCATCCTCTACGCATTCTGAGCCGTTCCGTCCGACGCGGGGGTGGAGAGGAGATTCCTCCTCACCCCCGTTCTCTTTCCCACCACCCGCAGCCCTCCCTTTCCGCCCGGACGGGGAGGAATGCGCTCGACCCGAGCGGCCTCAAGCGATATCCTTGAGGGAGCGAGTTCCCTTGGAAATCCCGCGATCGGAGGAGGACCGGATCCCATGGCGCACATCCGCAACGGGCAGGGGGTCTACGGCCGGCTGCAGAAGCGGCTCGACCGGTTCCCGATCGGGGCCCCGTCCGCTCCCGCCCTCTTCGAGATCCTGAAGCGGCTTTACACGGAAGAGGAGGCCGAAATCGCCAGCCGGATGCCGATCCGGCTCACGGACATCGCAGGCATCTCTCGCCGCACCGGGAGAAGCCCGGAGGCGCTCCTGCCCGGCCTCGACCGGATGGCGGAAAAAGGGCTGGTGATGGACTTCCCGCACAAGGGGAAGACGGTGTACATGCTCTCCCCCACCCTGCTCGGATTCTTCGAGTTCGCCTTCATGCGGGTGCGGGACGACATCCCGCAGAAGGAGCTGGCCGGCTTCATGATGCGGTATGTCCACGACGAGCCGGAGTTCGTCCGGTCGGTCTTCGCCGGGAAGGTGATGCCGGGGAGGACGCTCGTCCACGAGGGGGCGGTCGACCCGGAGGATCTCCCCCGGGTCCTCGACCACGAGCGGGCCTCGCACCTGATCCGGGAGGCGAAGATGTGCGCCGTCTCCCTCTGCTTCTGCCGGCATGCCGCGGAGCACGAGGGGCGCAGCTGCGGCAGGCCGATGGAGGTCTGCACCACCTTCAACGCCGCGGCCGACTTCCTGGTCCGCCGGGGACTGGCCCGGAGGATCGAGCGGGAGGAGACGCGGGAGATTTTCGCAGCCTCCCGGGAGGCGGGGCTGGTCCACATCTCCGACAACGTGAAGAAGCGTCCCGCATACGTATGCCACTGCTGCGGATGCTGCTGCGGGATGCTCTCCGCGATCAACCGCTTCCAGCTCTTCGACGCGGTGGTCACCTCCCCCTTCCTCGCGGCGGCCGACCCCGGCGCCTGCAACGGCTGCGGCTCCTGCGCGAAGAAATGCCCGATCCGCGCGATCGAGGTCCGGGGGGAGAAGCCGGACGCGAAAGCGGCGGTCCTGCCCGAGGTCTGCCTGGGCTGCGGGTTATGCAAAATGGCCTGCGCCCGGGGGGCCATGCGGATGGAGCCGCGGAAGGAAACGATCCTGGTCCCGGAGAACGCCTGGCGGCGGACGGTGATCATGGCGATCGAGCAGGGGAAGTTTCAGAACCTGCTCTTCGACGACTTCGACCGGCTCGACCACGCCGTCCTGCGGGCGATCACCCGGATCGTGGTCGCGCTGCCGCCCGTCAAGAAGGCGCTGCTCTCCGGGCAGGTGCAGTCGCGGTTTTTCAAGGCGCTGGCCGGGTAGGGGGAGGGTTCCCATGCACAGCTACCGGAAGGAGCTCTGGTTCGAGATCCCGAAGCGGATGGCGTTCGTGAACATCACCCGGGAGGTCGAGGCCTGCCTGAAGGAGAGCGGGATCCGGGAGGGGCTGTGCCTGGTGAATGCGATGCACATCACCGCCTCGGTCTTCATCAACGACGACGAGGGGGGTCTGCACCAGGACTACGCCCGCTGGCTGGAGGAGCTCGCCCCGCACGAGCCGATCTCGCGATACCAGCACAACCGGACCGGGGAGGACAACGGCGACGCGCACCTCAAGCGCCAGGTGATGGGGCGGGAGGTGGTGGTCGCGGTCACCGGGGGGAAGCTCGACTTCGGCCCCTGGGAGCGGATCTTCTACGGCGAGTTCGACGGCCGCCGAAGGAAGCGGGTCCTGGTCAAGATCCTCGGGGTGTGACGGGCTACGGGGCCGGCGGCATCCCCACGCTCACCGACAGCGGCGGCATCTCAGGGCGCAGAACCGGTCGTTCTCTCTCTCCGGGTCCGGAGCAGGAGCAGGGGGAAAAGCAGAAGCGCGACGGACGTCGCCTGCGAGCCGATCGGCGGCGGGGACCCTCCCCGGAGTGCCAGGGAGCATCCGCCCGCGGCTCGGGGCGATCCCGAAGTGCCGGGGCTTCCGGAGCCGGAGGGGCTTGCGGGAGCGGCAAGGAAGGCATGGGTCTCCCCCCCGGCGGTGGTTCCCGAGCCGGCCACCTGACCGGCGTTGTTCAGAGAAACCGCCTCGGTCGACCCCCAGCCGGGGAAGGAGATCTCCTCCGTGGCGCCGCCCGACCGGAGGAAGCTGCGCCGGCCCGCCGGGGAATTTCCATACCCCGCCACCGCCATCAGGTCGTTGATCGCCGTCGCCTGCGAGGAACTCCAGCCGGAAGGGGTCATGTCGATATAGAATTCGCCGGACTTGACGTAGCCTCTCTCCATCCCGGTCTTCAGGGCGACGACCGCGATATGCCCCGATTCGTTGATCCCGGTCGGCGTGGAGGCGGTGGCGCCCGGCGGCGTCACGCTCATGTATCCCTGCCCGGGGAGAAACAGGAGAGCGGAATCCCCGCTGCGACCGATCAGCTGACCGGAGCTGTTCCCCCCTGCCACGGACGAAAAGCCGGGAAGGATCTCGGTTTCCCCCCCGCGGGAGATATAGGCGCCGAGCTGGCCCGTTCCCGCTACCGACCCGTCCTCTCCCAAATAGATCCCTTCCGAATAGGCCCAGTCCGGCGTCGGGTCCAGGTAGGCGCCTCCGCGCAGCAGAAAGGCATGAGGAACCCCGTTCCAGTAGGCGGTGCCGGCGACGTCCCCCCGCCCGTTCACCCAGTTCGCCCTCGCCGAGTCCGCGCCGGGGGGGAGAATCTCCTGGAACGTTCCGGAACTCCTGAGGAATCCTCGTTCCCCATCGCCGGTCATCCCGTAGCCCGCCACCTGCCCGGAATCGTTCACGCAGAGGGCGGCGGATGACTTCCAACCGGGTGGATGAAGGTCCTGGTATGTATAGGATTCGGATGATGCGGAAACGGGATTGAGCAACAACAGGAAGGAGGCCGCCAGGAAGGCCACCGATACCCGGATGACCGGCTTGATCGATATCGTTCCAGCGGATTCCATCGCCAGTAAATAAAAGCAAATATCGATCCGCAGACATCAGGCAAATAACGCATTGATTTTATTGGTTGTTTCAATGGGGGTCTCGCCGAAGCCCACCAGGATGGGAAATATTTTTCCTGGTTGCGCCTTTTGTGGGAAACTATTTACCCATATTGGGCGCCCTCCATGCGTTTTCGGCAGCCCGACTATCAGGATATCGGCAGAAAATTTCCCCCCACATCCCCGAAAACGAGTCGTCCCCTGGCGCCCTCGCGTCGGGGCGCCCCATGGGCGCAGCCAGCCGAAGGATGGGGGGATGAGCGGAGATAAAAAGGTTCTCCGAGAGCGGAGGGCAGTCGGAGCGAAGCCCCCCTCCGAGGCGGCGAAGCCTTCCCCGGGCGCCCTCACTACGGGACGCAACGCGGGCGCAGCCAGTCGAAGGATGGGGGGATGAGCGGAGATAAAAAGGTTCTCCGAGAGCGGAGGGCAGTCGGAGCGAAGCCCCCCTCCGAGGCGGCGAAGCCTTCCCCGGGCGCCCTCACTACGGGACGCAACGCGGGCGCAGCCAGTCGAAGGATGGGGGGATGAGCGGAGATTCAATGGCGGCGAAGCCGTCCTCTGGCGCCCTCACGACGGGGCGCAGCTATGCTTTCTGGAGGTAGGCCGACAGGGGGAACGGGTCGAAGGAGAAGGTGGAGTAGTAGGGGGAGCTGTCGCAGACGCTCTCGGCGAGGAGCATCGCAATCTGGTCCACGGTGACCGGAAACCTCTCGAACCGGGAAAGGGTTTTCACGAGACGGATCATCCGGGGGATGGAGAGATGAACCCGGCGGATCCGTTTCCCGACCGAGGCGGCGATCCGGTCGACCAGGTCGTTGTAGGAGAAGGAGTCGGGGCCCCCCACGTCGAAGGTCTTGCCCGAAAGATCCTCCCGGTCCACCGCGTCGGCAACCCCCTTGGCGACATCCCCGACGAAGACCGGCTGAAGGCGATACTCCCCGTTTCCGGCCACCGGAAGGAACGGGATCTTCCGGAAGGTCCTCGCCAGCTCGTTCACGAACATGTCGCCCGGCCCGAAGATGACCGACGGGCGGAAGATCGTCCAGTCGAGGCCGGAGCTCCGCACCAGATCCTCCGCCCTCCCCTTGGTGTCGAAATAGGGGGTCGGCCCGCCCGGCTCCGCCCCCAGGGCGCTCATGTGGACGAAGCGGCGGATCCCCCATTGCTTCGCGGCATGGAGGGCGTTGCGGGTGGCCTCGACATGCAGCCGCTCGAAGGTGATCCCCTTCGCGGGGAATTCCCGGATGATCCCCACCAGGTGGACGATCGCGTCCGTCCCCTGGGCCCCGTTCTCGACGAATTCGCGGACGGTCGCGTCGCCGGGGGTGACCCGGCAACTCTTCCGCATGTCCTCCGGAACCCGCTCCTCCGACCCCGGCCGCACGAGGATCCTCGGGATATGCCCGCGGGCCGCAAGGGCCCGGCAGACATGCCTCCCCACGAACCCGGTTCCTCCGGTCACCAGCACCTCGCGGAACTGGAGAAACGGGGCCCGTCCCATCTTCTCCCTGCGCCGCTCCATGGCCTTGAGATGATCCCCCTTCCCGCGGGGTTTCGGATCCTCTTGTCTCACACGGTTCTTTATGTCATTTCTAATACTACGGGAAACACCAGGGTGTCTCGTCCGGAAACGATCCTCTGAGCGGAAGGATGGACCTATGCCGACCTATTCCTACGAATGCCGGAAATGCCGCAAGAAGTTCACCGAGATCCTCTCCTTCCGGGAGTACGAGAAGGGGGGACGCAAGTGCCCCAAGTGTGGCAGCAAGGACATCGTCCAGGTTCTCGAGACGTTCTACGCCAAGACGTCCAGAAAATCCTGACCGGGGGTCCGAATGCAGGAGTTCGCAGGAATCGAAACGTGGCGCGTCTTCCGCATCATGAGCGAGTTCGTGGAGGGGTTCGAATCGCTGCGGGACGTCGGCCCGGCCGTCTCGATCTTCGGCAGCGCCCGCACGAAGCAGAAGGACTGGTCCTATAAAACCGCCGTCAATGTCGCCGAGGCCCTCTCCCGCCGCGGGTATTCCATCATCTCCGGGGGAGGCCCCGGGATCATGGAGGCGGCCAACCGCGGCGCCAAGCGCGGCAAGGGGCTTTCCATCGGGCTGAACATCCACCTCCCCGAGGAGCAGCGTCCGAACCGGTACCAGGACCGCTCGCTCCACTTCAAGCACTTCTTCGCCCGGAAGGTGATGTTCGTCAAGTACGCGGCCGGATACGTCATCATGCCGGGCGGGTTCGGGACGCTGGACGAGTTCTTCGAGTCGCTCACCCTGATGCAGACCGGGAAGATCCGCCGGTTCCCCGTGGTGATGATGGGGGAGGGCTACTGGAAGGGGCTTCTCCGGTGGATGCGGACGGTCATGATCCGGGAAGGGACGATCTCCCTATCCGACCTCGACCTCTTCCACGTCACCGACGATCCGCTCCATGCGGCCGATTTCATCATCCAACGTCACCGGGAGAGCATCCGGCCGATCGGCGAGCGGCGCAAGTTCGCCCTCCCCCCGGAAGGCCCCCCGATGCTGTAGGCGGAGCACCGGGCTTCCCGAGACGGGAGAATCTCGATGGGCAAGCGGATCCTGATCTACACGACCCCCTGGTGTCCCGACTGCCTGGCCGCCAAGAAGTTCCTGGCGGCCAGGGACCTCCCCTTCGAGGAGGTCGACATCGAACAGGACCCGGAAGCCGCCGTGACGGTGATGAACCTGAACGACGGGATGAAGAAGGTCCCCACCCTCGACATCGAGGGGACGATCGTCTCCGGCGACAAGTTCAATCCGGCGAGGTTCGAGAAGGATCTCCGCGACGCCGGGGCGCTCTGACCGGTCAGCGGCCGGGGTCGAGGAACGCGAGCACTTCCCGGTTGAACGCTTCCGCGTTCTCCGCGAAGAGGCGGTGGGGAGCCCCCGGAAAAAGCGCCAGGCGGGACCCGGGGATCCGCTCCGCGATCCGCCGCGAGTTCTCCGGCGGGACCAGCCGGTCCTCCGTCCCGGTGATCACCAGGGTCGGGGCGGGAATCCGGGCCAGTCTGTTCCCCGCGGCGTGGCCGATCGCGGCAACCAGCTGCGCGGCGACCCCCGCGGCGTCGGCGGGCCTTGCCAACCGTCTTCGGACGAAGGCCTCGACCTCCTCCGGCTTCTCCCGGCAATAGCGCTCCGTGTAGAGGTACGGGATCGTCCTCCGGATCTGTGCCTCGAGGTCTGCGGACGGATCCCGGGCGAAGGCGGCCAGCGCCTCCGGAGAAGGGCGCACCGAGAGCGCTCCTCCCAGCGCGGTGCAGGCCAGCACGAGCCGCTCCACCCGCCCGGGGTGGCGCAGCGCGACCTCCTGGGCGATCATCCCCCCGAGGGAAACCCCCAGCAGGTGCGCCCTCGGGATCCCCAGGGCGGCAAGCAGCGCGGCGGCGTCGTCCGCCATCTGCGCGGTGGTGTACGGCCCCTCCGGGACCGCGCTTTCCCCCGCCCCCCGGTTGTCGAAGGCGACGACCCGGTGCTTCCGGGAAAAGGCCGGGAGCTGGTAGAGCCACTCCGAGAGGTCGCTCCCCATCCCGTTCACCAATAGAAGCGGCGGACCGTCACCCCGGATCACGTAGTGCATCCGGAAGCCGGGCGCGTCTGTAAAGGGCATCGGTCTCCTCCTTCGGCTTGCTCCGCTCCGTTGTACGCCCTGCCGTGATCGTACCACCGACCGAGGACCCGCAGCGATGCGGGGGATGGAGGGCCAGCGTCCAGGGGTCCTCGTCATGTGCCCTCGTCGCGAGGGTCCCGGAAACGGCTCCGCCGCCTCGGAGGGGGGCTTCGCTTCGCCCGCCCTCCGCCCCCGGTTCATTCTTTTTATCTCCGCTCATCCCCCCTCCTTCGGCTGGCTTCGCCGGCAACCGGGGACCCGCAGGTCGATGCGTACTGTAGGAGAGCGCGGGGTCCTGGCCATAGGTCGCACCGTTTCACGGCCGGGGGCAGTAGAATGAGGGGGCGATGGACGCATTCCTGGTGAAGCGGATCGTGTCGGAGCTCGCGCCGGTCCTGCGCGGGGCGGTCGTCTCGAAGGTGCACCAGCCGGCGGAGCGGGAGATCGTCCTGACCCTCTGGACCGGCCGGGAGGAGAAGCGGCTGCTCCTTTCCGCCCACCCGGAGCTCTGCCGGATCCACCTGTCCACGCGCCGCGTCCCCAACCCTCCATCGCCGCCGCAGTTCTGCCAGTTTCTCCGGCGGCACCTCGAGGGGATGCGGGTGGAAACGCTTTCCGCCGCCCCCTTCGACCGGCTGGTCCGCATCGACTTCGTCTCCCTCCGGCCCGACGCCCTGCATGCCCGCACGGCCCTGCTCGCCGAGCTCTACGGGCGGCACGCGAACCTGATCTACGTGGACGGGGAAGGGACGATCCTTGCTCCGCTGCGCACCGTGTCCCCCGAGGATAGTCGCGTCCGGGAGGTCGCCTCCGGGCTCCCCTACCGGCCGCTTCCGAAGCCGGAGCGGATCTTCCTCCCCGAGGTGACCGGGGAGGATGCGGCCCGCTTTCATGCGCTGGCGTGGGAGGGGCTCCCGCGGCTGCTCCAGAAGGAGATCTCCGGGCTGGGGCAGGAGCTTGCGCACGAGGCGGCCGGCCGGGGAACGGAGGGGCCGGAGGCGCTCTTCGCGGGACTGCGCGAGCTGGTCCGCCGGTACGAGGAGGAGGACTTCTCCCCGGGGATCGGGACCCTGCCCAACGGGAAGAAGCGGCTGCTCCCCTTCCCCTGCCCCGGGGCGGGGTTTTCGGAGTTCGCCCCCTTCCCGACCGCCAACGAGGCGGCCGACCGCCACTACGGGGAGGTGGCGGCGGCGCAGGAGGAGGCGGTGCTCCTCCAGCAGGTCCGCTCCCGGCTCTCCGCGCTGCTCAAAAAGGAGCGGCACAAGCTGGAAAACGTCGGCGGGGACGAGGAGCGGCTCGCGGAAGGGCTCAAGGGAGGTGCGTCCGGGGAGACCCTCAAGGCGAACCTGTCCGCCCTGCGCCGGGGGATGACGGTTTTCCAGGGGATCCCGCTCGACCCGGCGAAGACGCCGGTGGAGAACATGAACCGCTGCTTCCGGCTCCACAAGAAGGCGAAGGGGGCGGTCGATATCGTCCGGAAACGGAAGCGCGAGGTGGCGGAGAGCGTCTACTACCTCGAGTCGCTGGAGGCGCAGCTGGCGGAAGCGCGGACCCGGGAGGAAGTCATCGCCGTCCGGCAGGAGCTCTCCGCATCGTTTGCCCCCCGGAAACCGGCGAAGAAACCCGCGTCGAAGAAGGGTCCTGGCGCAGGGAAGACCTCGCGGGCGGTCCCTCCCCAGGTGGAGCGGATCGACTTCCGGGGACACACGATCCTGGTCGGGAAAAACAACGCGGGGAACGACCGGATCGTGCGGGAGCTTAGCGCCCCCGACGACCTCTGGCTGCATGCCCAGGGGATCCCGGGGAGCCACGTGCTGGTCAAGCGGGCGGCGGGGGCCGAGGTGCCGGACGGGGTCGTCGAGGAGGCGGCCCGGCTGGCGGTCCTGCACAGCAAGGCGAAGGGCTCCTCGAACGTCCCGGTCTTCCTGGCCGAGGCGCGCCACGTCTCCAAATTCAAGGGAGCGAAACCCGGGCTGGTCCGGATCGCCAAGTACCGTACGATCAACGTCCGCTGACCGCTTTCGTCAGAACGGGTAGCCCTTCTTTCCCTGCAGCCCCTTCAGGCAGGCGATCTCCCCGCAGTGGGTGAACCCGTTCCCCAGGATCCCGTTGTGGATCACGAAGAGCATCGTCGACTTCCCCAGCCCCAGCGCGGAGAGGTCCACCGGGCGGTCCAGGTCCTTCCCCCGGAGCGACGCCAGGAAATCGTCCGAGGCGGCGTAGACCGCCTGCGCATACTTCCGCAGCGCCGGCAGGTCGACCTTGACCTTGCGGGCCCAGCCGCTCCAGTCCGGGAACCCCGGCTTCTTCGGATCGAACGAGGGGGGCGGCTCGGAGAGCCCCGTCTTCCCCGCCCATGCGGCGGCGAACAGGGGGGCGCCGCCCTTTAGCATCCCGTTGACGACGCCGTCCTCCCCGACGACCACGTGGGCATAGGTCGCGCCTATCGGCAGCGCCTTTCCCGGGGGGATCCAGTGGGCCTGCTCCGTCGTCACGTCGGCCACCGTACCCTCGAGGAGTTCATGGAGACCCTTCATCTGCTCCCGCAGCAGCGATATGACATTGCGTTCCGCACCCGCCATCGAAAACACCTCCTCCTTTTTCCGCTGGATGCCGGTCCCGGCCGAAGGAAGCTTCGGGAGCGCCTACCCGTTGCGCCGGTTCGTGATCGGCATCCGGCGGTCCTTCCCCAGCGCGCGGGGGGTGATCTTGACCCCGGGCGGCGCCTGCCTCCGCTTGTACTCGCTTCCGTCGACCAGGGCGACCACGCGCCGCACCACCTCCTCCGGGTTGCCGGGCGCCGTCATCTCCGGGACGCTTTTTTCCTCCTCCACGTACATCCGCAGGATCGGGTCGAGCACCGCGTACTCCGGCAGGGAGTCGGAGTCCTTCTGGTCCGGCCGAAGCTCCGCGGAGGGAGGCCGGGTCAGCACCCGCTCCGGGATGATCTCCCTCCCCCGCGCCCGGTTGTAGTGCCGGGCGAGCCGGTAGACGCTCGTCTTGAACAGGTCCTTGATGACGGCGAAGCCGCCCGCCATGTCGCCGTAGAGGGTCGCGTACCCCACGCTCATCTCGCTCTTGTTCCCGGTGGTGAGCACCAGGGATCCGAACTTGTTCGAGAGGGCCATCAGGATCGTGCCGCGGATCCGGGCCTGGAGGTTCTCCTCCGCGGTGTCCGGGGGAAGCCCCCGGAAGACGCCGGAAAGCTCCGCCTCGAATCCCCGGAAGATCTCCCCGATGGAGAGGTCGATGCACCGGATCCCGAGGTTGCGCGCCAGCGCGTGCGCATCCTCCACGCTCATCTTCGCGGTGTATGGGGAGGAGAGCGTCACGCCGGTCACCCGCCCGGGGCCCAGCGCCTCGACCGCTATGGCCGCCACCAGCGACGAGTCGATCCCGCCGGAGAGCCCGATGACCACCCCGGGAAAGCGGTTCTTCTCCACGTAGTCGCGCGTGCCGGTCACCAGCGCCCGGAAGATCTCCTCCCCTTCCCCCGGCGCGGGGGCCACGCGGCCTCCTTCCGGTTTCCTTCCCAGGTCGCAGAGCAGGAGATCCTCGGAGAAGAACTCCGCCCGCGCCAGCAGCTCGCCCTTCGGGGAGACGACCATGCTACCGCCGTCGAATACCAGTTCGTCCTGCCCCCCCACGAGGTTGCAGTAGGCCACCGGGCAGCCGGACGCCTTCGCGTGCCGGGCCACCAGCTCCCGGCGGGTTTCCCACTTCCCCGCGTGGTAGGGGGAGGAGGAGAGGTTGAGGATCAGGCGCGCCCCCGCCTTCGCCTCGGCCAGGGCGGGACCCCGCCGCACCCAGATGTCCTCGCAGACGGTGACCCCCACCGGGATCCTTCCGACGCGGAAGAGGCCCGGCTCCTTCCCCCTGCGGAAATAGCGGACCTCGTCGAAGACCCCGTAGTTGGGCAGGTGCATCTTCCGGTAGACGCCGCGGACCTTCCCCCCGGAGGCGAC
>MGPV01000038.1:3538-22561 GCA_001797615.1 Deltaproteobacteria bacterium GWC2_65_14 | reverse complement strand
GCGGGTATCCGGTGACCGCCAGCTCCGGGAAGAGCACGAGGGAGGCGCCCGCCTCCCGGGCACGCTCCGCGTACTCGAGGATCTTCCGGGCGTTCCCCCGGATATCCCCCACGGTGGTGTTGATCTGCGCCAGGGCGATCCGACGCGGGCTCATTCGGGTATAGTACCCTGTATGCCGCACTCGATCTACGACCGGGACTACTTCCTCCTGAACGGCTCGAATTTCCTCTATTCCCTCTACGCCACGATGTTCATCTTCCTCCCCGCCTTCCTCTACCGGCTGGAGATCCGGGAGGGGGAGATCGGCCTGCTCATGGCGACGGGGACGCTGGTGTCGGTTTCGCTCAAGCCGGTGAACGGGCTCTTCGTGGACCGGGGGGGGCGGATCGCCTTCCTCGTGACGGGGGCGCTGCTCGCCTCCGCGGCCACGATCCCGTGGATCTTCGTGACCGAGCGGGGGGCGCACCTCTTCGCCATCCGGATCTTCCAGGGGGCGGCCTACTCCTTCTTCGCCACCGCCTCGTACGCCTACATCGCCGCCGTGGCGCCGCCGGACCGGCGCGGGGAGGTGCTGGGGGTCTTCGGGCTGTCGTTCTTCATCCCCACCGCCCTGGGGGGATGGATCGGGGAGTGGATGATCGGGCGGACCGGGTTCCAGGGGCTGTTCCTCTCCGCCGCGGTGATCGCCTTCCTCGCCGGGATGCTGCCGGTGATGATGCGGGAGCCGCGCCGCAGCGCCAAGCTTACCCCGTCGGCCCTGCTCGAATTCCTCTCCCGGTCCTACTTCATCCCGAACAGCGCCGCTTTCCTCTTCGGCACGGCGTTCGGCTCGATCTTCACCTTCCTCCCGGTCTTCCTGGAGATCCGAAGGATCTCCTCGATCGGCGTCTTCGTGATGATCTACGCGCTCAGCGTGATCGCGACCCGGACGCTGGGGAGGAAGCTCTCCGACCGGATGCCGCGGGAGCGGATATCCCTGGTCTCGCTCCTGCTGCTCGCGGCGGGAATCCTCGCGATCCCCTTCGCCGGGGGGCACGGCGGGATCTCGCTGGTGGCGCTGGTGACCGGGGTGGGGCACGGCTTTCTGTTCCCCTCCCTCTCCGCGCTGATCCTCGACCGGGCCGGGTCGGAGCGGGGGGGGATGGCGATGGCGATGTTCACCGGGGCGTTCGACATGGGGCTGGTGGTGGGAGCGGCGGCCTTCGGGTTCGTGGCGGAGCACCTGGGCTACACGGTCATGTTCTCCTCGGCGGCGGCCTTCACCGCGTCGGGGGCGCTCTTCTTCTTCACCCAGGATCCGTCGTTCCGGAGAGCATCGCCGCGCGGACCTGCTCCATGAGGTCCGGGATGTCGGCGGCGGTCTTTCCCGCCGTCTCGACCGGGGGGAGGATCTCGACCGTGATCGTGCCGGGGCGGATCCGCAGGGTGTCGGCCGCCACCACGTCGCGCGACCCGGAGACCTTGACCGGGACGATCGGCAGGCCCGCCTCCAGCGCCATCCAGAACCCCCCCCTCTTGAACGGCTGCAGGTTCCCGTCGCGGCTGCGGGTCCCCTCCGGGTAGATCATCACCGAGTTGCTCCCGGAGAGGCCGGAGAGCGCCTCCGCCAGCGCCGCCCTCGCCTTCTCCGGGGAGGAGCGGTCGACCATGATCTGTCCCCCGGAGAGCAGGACCTGTCCGAAGACCGGGATCCTCGCCAGCTCCTTCTTGAACACCCAGTGGAGCGGATGGGAGATGACCAGCGCCAGCGCCGGGGAGTCGGCGTGGCTGACATGGTTGGACATGAAGACATACCGTTTCCCGGGATCGACGTTCCCCAGCCCGCGCCCGACCACCCGGATCCCGAAGACGGCCAGCAAGATCCGGGAGTAGGTTTTCGAAACCCAGAGGAAGAGTTTCCCCTTGCGCCCCTTCCCCGGCAGCAGCAGCGCCAGCAGGGTCGCCGGAACGCCCATCACCAGCGTCAGCAGGCCGAGAAAGAGCAGCTGCAGGGCGTTGACGGCCGTCATCGCGCCGCCCGGTTCTTCGCGCGCATCTCCCGCGCCCCTTCCGGGCAGACCGGCAGCAGCGGGCACTCCGCGTGGAGCGGTCTCCCCGGCCGGCAGATCTCGCGGCCGAGCCGGATCAGGTTCAGATGGAGCGGCATATGCTCCCCCGGGGGCACGTGCGGCTCCAGCAGCAGCGCGGCCTTGGCCAGATCGGCGGTCGCGGGGACCAGCCCGAGCCGCTTGGTCACCCGCAGGATGTGGGTGTCCACGGGGAAGGCCTCCTTGCCGAAGGAGAACAGGAGCTGGACGTTCGCCGTCTTCACCCCGACCCCGGGGAAGGAGGTGAGGTATGCGCGGGCCTCGGCAAGCGGCATCTCCCGAAGGTGCTCCAGGGTGTGGGCGCCCCGCTCCCGCTTCATCCGGGAGAGGGCGGAAAGAATCGAGCTTGCCTTCGTCCTCGCGAGCCCCCCGACCCGGATCGCCTCCTCCACCGCCGCGGGCGCAGCCGCCGCCAGCCGGGGAAGCGTGGGAAACCGCTCCATCAGGGAGGCAAAGGCCCGGTCCCGGTTCCTGTCGGTGGTGTTCTGCGAGAGGATGGTCAGGATCAGGTTGCGGACCGGGTCGGTCTCGTGGGCGCAACGGTCCGGGCGGCCGAACCGTTCGTCGAGGCGCCGGGAGATCTCGAGGAGCCTGTCCGCCTTCAACCGCCCCCCTGCCCCGCCTCGAGGCGCCGGGTCAAGACGAAGCCGTCGGGGGTGAGGCGCTGCTCTTCTGCTGCTGGGCGGCAAGGGCCGATTCCAGCTCCCGGATCCGCCGCTTCCGGCGAAAGGAGGTCGGAATCCCCGGGAGGAATCCCACCAGGACCCCCGCCCCGAAAGCCGCGATGATGACCACCAGGACCGAGGTGTTCGCCGAAAGGTGGAAGAACTGGAGGGTGACGATCCCCGGGTTCTGGATCGCGAACGCAGCCACGATCCCCATGACGACGACCAGAAGAACCAGCACCATTCTCATCACTGGAAGAGTAATGCAGCCCCGGGGCGGTTTCAAGATTTTTTACAAGGGATGCCCTGCCGGGGCCTCCCGGCCCGCCTCCTTCCGTTCCGGTCCCTCCCCCCCCAGCATCCGGACCTCCTGCAGGATCCGCTCGCACTTCTCCTTCCCGGGGCACTCGGTGTCGCAGGGGTCGATATGGCTCACCACGTGGGCGCCCCCGAGCGTCCGGGAAACCTCCTTCTCCAGGTGGTCGGCCAGCCGGTGGGCATCCTCGAGCAGGTACTTCCGGCAGATAACCACATGGAAATCCACCTGTTTTTCCGGGCCGGAGCGCCGGGTGCGGAGGGCATGGTAGTCGACCACGAGCGGCCGATGGCTCTCGATCACATCCCGGATCCTCTCCACCGTTTCGGGGGGGAGACTGCGGTCCGCCAAATCGTCCACCGCCTCGCGGAACACGGGGAGGGCGGCGGAAACGATATAGATCCCCACGGCCAGCGCGACCCCCGGGTCGAGCCATCTCCAGCCGGTGATCCGGTAGAGAACCAGGGAGAGCAGGATCCCTCCCCCGGACCAGACGTCGGTCCGGAAGTGGAGGGAGTCGGCCGTAAGGGCCGAGGAGCCGGTCTCCTCCCCCGCCTTCCGGATCCGCTCGGAGATGAACCAGGAGGCGGCGACCGACAGCGCCATGACGACGAGCCCGATGTCCACCGAGCGGGGGACGATCCCCGCCTGCAGGCGGCGGACCCCCTCCCAGACGATCCATCCGCCCGTCAGGGCGATGACGATCGACATGAAGGCGGTCCCCAGCGTCTCCACCTTCCCGTGGCCGTACGGGTGGGAAGTATCGGCCGGCTCCATCGACTTCTTGATGGAGACGTAGTTCACGCCCGACATCAGGATGTCGGCCAGGTTGTCGAAGGCGGAGGCGAGGACCCCGAGCGACCCGCTCAGGAATCCGACGACCAGCTTGGACGCCGCGAGGGCGACCGCGCTTGCGACGGAGAAGCGGGCGGTGCCGATCCGTTTCCGGTCCATCTCCTCCTTGCGGCGCGGATCGCCCATGGCCTTGCGGTCTCCTCCCGATTGACACCCTTTCGTTATCTCTGCGAGAATAGCACATCTTTTTCGGAGGAGAGGGCGGCCGTGGTCCCGAAAACCAAGAAAATCTGGATGGATGGGAAGTTCGTCGACTGGGATGCCGCGCAGGTCCACGTGCTGGCGCACACCCTGCACTACGGCGTCGGGGTCTTCGAGGGGATCCGCTGCTACAAGACCGCGAACGGCAAATCGGCCATCTTCCGCCTTCGGGAGCATGTCGACCGGCTCTTCGCCTCGGCCCACATCGTCCTGCTGGAGATTCCGTTCACTCCCGAGCAGATCCGGGACGCGATCCGCAAGACGCTCGTGACGAACCAGCTCACGGAGGGGTATATCCGCCCGATCGTCTTCATCGGGGAGGGGGAGATGGGGCTCTTCGTCCGCACCAACCCGGTCCGCGTGGCGATCGCCGTGTGGAGCTGGGGCGCCTACCTCGGGGAGGAGGGGCTCAGGAAAGGGATCCGGGCGAAGGTCTCCTCCTTCAACCGGCACCATGTGAACGCGGCGATGAGCAAGGGGAAGATCTGCGGCTACTACGTCAACTCCGTGCTGGCGAAGTGGGAGGTCAAGAAGGCGGGGTACGACGAGGCGGTGCTGCTCGACACGGAAGGGTATGTCGCGGAAGGGTCGGGGGAGAACATCTTCATCGTGCGCAACGGGGTGCTGATCACCACGCCGCTCACCTCCATCCTGCCCGGGATCACGCGCGACGCGGTGCTCACCATCGCCCGCAAGCTCGACATCCCGGTGAAGGAGTCCCGCTTCACCCGCGACGAGATGTACATCGCCGACGAGATGTTCTTCACCGGGACCGCCGCGGAGATCACCCCGGTCCGGGAGGTCGACGACCGGAAGGTGGGACCCGGGAAACCGGGGCCGGTGACGAAGCGGATCCAGGACGCCTTCTTCGACATCGTCCGGGGGAAGGACAAGTTCTTCTCCAGCTGGCTCGACGTGCTGTAGCCCTAAATCGCCCGGGGGGCGCAAAGCCCCGTGCTACAATGATCCGGTGCTTCGCGTCTCCGAGATGTTCGCCAGCATCCAGGGGGAGACCTCCTACGCGGGTCTCCCCTTCTCCTTCGTCCGACTCTCCGGCTGCAACCTCCGCTGCCGGTACTGCGACACCGCCTATGCCTATGAAGATGGGAAGGAATTCCCGTTGGAGGAGGTCGTTTCGAAGCTTGCCCTCTTCGGGATCCCCCGCGTCACGGTGACCGGCGGCGAGCCGCTGCTGCAACCGGAGGCCTTTTCCCTGGTATCCACCCTCATCGACCGGGGAAACCTGGTCCTCGTCGAGACGAACGGGACCGTGCCGCTGTCGGGCCTGGATCCCCGGGCGGTCAAGATCATGGACGTCAAGTGTCCCGGCTCCGGGGAGTCGGGAAAGACGGCCTGGGAGAACTTCTCCCACCTCTCCCCGCGGGACGAGGTCAAGTTCGTCCTCTCCTCCGAGGAGGACTACCGGTATGCCCTGGAAGTCCTTGCAACGCACGGCCGGGAGAGGAAATTCGGCGTCCTGTTCTCCCCGGCCTCGGGACGTTTGCCCCCCGAGCGGCTGGCCGGATGGATGGTGGGGGACCGTCTCGACGCCCGGTTCCAGCTGCAGCTGCACAAGCTGGTGTGGGGTCCCGACCGGAGGGGGGTGTGACCGCTCCCGTGCTGCCGAAGGGGATCGTGCTCGCGAGCGGGGGGATGGACAGCCTCGTGCTGGCCGCCTTCGCGACCCGCGAGTCGGAGATCGCGCTGCTCCATGTGAGCTACGGGCAACGGACGGAGCGACGCGAGCTTTCCTGCTTCCACGCGATCGCCGACCACCTGAAGGTCCGGGAGCGGAAGGTGGTCGACATCGGATACCTGAGGTCGATCGGGGGCAGCGCGCTCACCGACCCCTCGATCGAGGTCCCCGAGGCGGACCTCGCGCGGCGCGGGATACCGGCCACCTACGTCCCCTTCCGGAACGCCCACTTCCTGGCGATCGCGGTCTCGTGGGCCGAGGTGATCGGCGCGACCTGCGTCTACATCGGCGCGGTCTGGGCCGACTCCTCCGGATACCCCGACTGCAGGCCCGCCTTCTACGACGCGATGAACGAGGCGATCCGGCTGGGGACCGGAGACGGCAGCAACATCACGGTCCGGGCCCCCTTCCTGAACCTGAAGAAAAAAGACCTGGTCCTGATGGGGAAATCGCTCGGGGTTCCCTTCGAGCGCTCCTGGTCCTGCTACCGCGACGGGGAAAAGGCCTGCGGGCGCTGCGACTCCTGCGCCCTGCGCCTGCGCGCCTTCACGGAAGCGGGGGTCCCCGACCCGCTCGAATACGAGGAGCGGCGGTCCACCTGACCTGCCCGGAGCATCTTTGCGAGCCCGTCCCGACATAAAGCGGCTGCTCCGGAGGCTCTCCCAGGGGGCCTTCCTCCTCCTCTTCTTCGTCCTGCTCGTGAAGACCGACTACGACGGGAAGAACGAGCTGGCCTACCCGGTGAAGATCTTCCTGGACGCCGACCTCCTCGTCTTTCTGACGTCGCTGGTCTCCGCGCACTCGCTTCCCCCCGCCCTTTTCCTGGCGCTGCTCTTTCTCCCGGTCACGCTGCTCTTCGGCCGGGCTTTCTGCGGGTGGGTCTGCCCCTTCGGGACGCTCCACCACGCGGTCAGCTACCACCGTCGCGGGCAGGTCCCCGAGCGGGGGGTCAAGACCGCGGGAAGCCGCTGGAAGTTCGCCGTCTTCCTCTTTTTCGTCGGGTCGTCGCTCTTCGGGATCCAGGCGGCGGGGCTGCTGGACCCGATCTCCCTGCTGATCCGCTCCCTGTCGCTGTCGGTGATGCCCGGGGTCGACCACCTGCTGCGCCTGTTCCTCGACTGGGGGTACCGGATCCCCTACCGTCCCGTCTCGGATCTCTTCGACGGGGCCTACACCTTCCTGCGGGCCCATTTCCTTTCGTTTTTCCCGGCGCGGTTCGATCAAGCGCTGCTCTTCTTTTCCCTCTTCCTGCTGCTGCTGGCGCTGAACCGTCTCCGGACGCGCTTCTTCTGCCGGTTCGTCTGCCCGCTGGGCGGGCTGCTCGGAATCCTGTCGCGGTTGTCGCTTCTGCGGCTTTCGAGGAACGACAAGTGCGCCCATTGCATGCTCTGCCGGGACGTCTGCGCGGGCGGCTCGAATCCGCACACGGAGCGGAACTGGTCCCCGTCGGAGTGCGTGACCTGCTGCAACTGCACCGCCGCCTGCCCGGAGGGGGCGCTGGAATGGAAGTTCTCCCGCGCCCGCGGAACGAACGACCGGATCGACCTGAACCGGCGGTCGGTGCTGACCGGGCTCTCCGTCGGGGCGGCCGCCGCCTGCGTCATGAAGACCTCCCCCGCGGCGGCGAGACCCTCCCCGCTGCTGGTCCGCCCGCCCGGCTCCCGGCCGGAGGCCGATTTTCTCTCGCGGTGCATCCGGTGCGGGGAGTGCATGAAGGTCTGCATCACCGGGGGGTTGCAGCCCACGCTGCTGACCGCGGGGATCGAGGGGATCTGGACTCCGCTGCTCGTCTCCCGGATCGGCTACTGCGAGTACAACTGCACCCTCTGCGGGCAGGTCTGTCCCTCCGAGGCGATCCGGAAACTCTCCGTCCCGGAGAAGCAGAAGGTCGTCATCGGCCTGGCCTTCGTCGACCCCTCCCGTTGCATCCCCTTCGCCCAGGGAACCCCCTGCATCGTCTGCGAGGAGTTCTGCCCCACCCCGAAGAAGGCGATCGTCTTCGAGAACCGCCCGGGGAAGGGGGGAAAGCCGGTGATGGTCCCGGTCGTGGTCCAGGAACTCTGCATCGGCTGCGGCGTCTGCGAGTACAAGTGCCCGGTCGTGGACCTCGCGGGGATCCGGGTCACCTCGATCGGGGAGACCCGGAACCCGGAAAACCGGATTCAACTGCCCACCGGACCCTATTCCTCCGCCGCAGGAAGAATTTTCCTTTGACATGCGCTCCCCCGCCCGTTAGATTCATCTGCAAAAAACCCGGGAAGAGCAACTTCCCGATGAATCCTTTTCCCCCTTCGTCCGTTCTAATCATGAAGGGAGGAGGCGTATGGCCTACTTCTACGAAAACAAGAAGGGACAGACCCCCAGCTGGGAGGAGATCGGCGGGTTCAACACCCACCTGCTGATGGAGATGCGCTCCGCCATGCTGGACGTCCGTTCCGATTCCGGCTCCCCCGCGGCCATCCCGATCGCCGTGTCGGAATGGATCAAGAGGCACCCGATCTTCGAGTTCCCCGACGACGAGATCGGCTAGTCCGCCACTCCCAGAACCCGCAGGTAGACTCCCCGAACCCGTTCCGTGACGTTCCGGTAGCGGTCCCTCGTCTCCGGGTCGAGCGAGGAGGGGTCGAACCGCTCGATCGAGGCGTCCTGCGACAGCCGAAGGCCGACCTCGAGGGAGCGGAGAAACCGGTACCCCTCGTCCAGGATCCGGAACTCCTCTTCGGGCAGGACCTTCAACAGCCGCAGCTCGTAGAGCGCCTTCAGGGTGGATCGGGCGCGGACGGAGCGGTGTTGCGGCCCGTGGAGCAGCTGGAGATACTGGACGGCGAACTCCACGTCGACGATCCCCCCCCGCCCCACCTTCAGGTCCAGCCGGTCGGACCGCTCCTTGCCGATTTCGAGCTCCATCCGTTTCCGGAGCCGGTGGATCTCCTCCGCGGCCGCTTCCGGCAGCGGCCTCCCGTAGATGAACCGGTCGATCCGCTCCTCCACCCGCCTCCCCAGGTCCCTGTCTCCCGCGAGGAACCGGCATTTCAGCAGCGCCTGCCGCTCCCACAGCTGGGCCGACTCCTCGTGGTACCGCTCGAAGGCGGCGAGGGAGGAGACGAGGGGGCCCGCGTTCCCCGACGGGCGCAGCCGGGTGTCCAGCTTGTAGACATGCCCTTCCCGGGTGACGGTGGAGAGGATCGAGATCAGCCGCTGCGCCACCTTCGCGAAGAACTCGTGGTTCGTCAGCTTCCGGAACCCCTCCGCCGGCGCGCCGGGGCCGGGGGCGGTCTCCCCCGCCCCCAGGTAGATGAAGATGATGTCCAGGTCGCTGTGGTAGGACAGCTCCTCGGAGCCGAGCTTCCCCATCCCCATCACGCAGAACCTTGCCTCGGCGGGAGAGCCCCCTTCCTCCCGCGTCATGGGGAGCCCGAATTTCCTCGCCGCCTCGCGGCGGGCGAGCGTCAGGGCGTTCGCGAGGAGCACCTCCGCCAGCGCGGATAGCTGGAACATCCCCTCCTCCGGGGAGAGGTTCCCGGACAGGTCGTGGAGCCCGATCCGAAGCGTCTCCACGTTCTTGAACCGCCGGAGTTCGTCCATCTCCTCCTCGAAGTCCCGGCAGGCCGAAAGCGACTCCCACAGCTCCTTCCGCAGCTCCGACTTCGACCGGACCAGTGGGGAGAGGTCCTTCCGGAGAAAGGTGTCGAGCATCTCCGGGTGGCGGAGCAGGTACCCGGAGAGGAAGCGGCTTCGGCCGAAGAGCCGCACGAGGACGTCGATCACCTTCCGGTTTTCGAAGAGGAGGGCGTAGAACATGGTCCGGGCGCCCACGGCCGAGAGGAACCGCTCGACGTGGGTCAGGGCCATGTCCGGATCCGGCGTCCGGATCACCTGCTGCAGGATCAGGGGGGCGATCTTCCCGAGGTAGCGGCGGCCCCGCGCGGAGATGCGGGTGAAGGGGGGGCCGTCCCGCAGGACCGCGATGTGCTCCCGCGCCCGTTCCGGGTCGGAAAATCCCGTCTCCCGCAGCCGGGCGAGAACCTCCTCCCCTTCCGTTTCCAGGTCCAAGAACCATTCGACCTCGGGGGAGACCTCCGAAACGGCCTTCTCCTCCCCCGGGTGGAAGAGCCGGTCGTAGAGGACGCGGACCGCCCCGGTGTGCCGGTCCAGCTCGGAGAGGAACTCCCGGGACGATTCGAACCCCATCGCCCGGGCAAGGCGCTTCCGGTCCTCCTCCCGCTCCGGGAGAAGGTGGGTCTGCCGCTCCTGGTGAAACTGGATCCGGTGCTCGAGCGACCGGAGGAACCGGTAGGCCTCGGAAAGCGTCGCGCACTCCGACGGCGCCACGATCTTTGCCCCCTCCAGCGCCCGCAGCGCCTCCACGGTGCCCCGCAGCCGCAGGCGCGGATCCTTCCCGCCGTAGATCAGCTGGTGCGTCTGGACGAAGAACTCGATCTCCCGGATCCCGCCGTGCCCGAGCTTGACATCCAGCCCCTTCTCCCGGCTCCGCGCCGCCATCTGGTCGACCCGGCCCTTCAGCTCCTGGATCTCCTCGATGGAGGTGAAGTCGAGGTACTTCCGGTAGACGAAGGGGGCGATCGTCCGGAGGAACTCCTCCCCCAGCGACAGGTCCCCCGCCACCGGCCGCGCCTTGATCATCGCCCCCCGCTCCCAGGTCTGCCCCCAGGACTCGTAGTAGATCTCCGCGGAGCGGAGGGAGTTCGCCAGCTCCCCCTTCGACCCGTCGGGGCGCAGCCGCAGGTCCACCCGGAAGAGGAGCCCGTCGCCGGTGACCTCCGACACGATCCGGGTGATCCCCTCGCAGAGCCGGACGAAGTACTGGTGGAAGGCGACCGGCTTTCCCTCCTCCCCCCCCTCCGTCGTCCCGCGGTCGGTCTCGTAGAGATAGATCAGGTCGATGTCCGAGCTCACGTTGAGCTCGTGGGCGCCCAGCTTCCCCATCCCCATCACCACGAACCGGCAGTCGCGGGGCGGCTCTCCCTCCCCCGGAATCCGGGGAGCCCCGTACCTCGCGTCCAGCTGCCTCCGGACGAACCGGATGGCGCCGGAGAGCGAGGCGGCCGCCAGGGCGGAGAGATCCTCCGTGACCTCCTCGAGGGAGGCGATCCCGGAGAGGTCGCGCGCGGCGACCGCCGCGATCTCCCGGATCCGGATCTGCCGCAGGGCGGCCTTGACCTCCTCCTCCGTCCCGCACCGGTCCGCCGCGGCTTCGGCTTCGGCCGCGAGCGTCTCCGGAACCGGCCGGTCCCGGAATCGCTCCTCCAGGAAGAGATCGACGAAGATTTCGTGGCGGCCGGCGATCCGCTCGGGGATCGATTCGGATCCCCCGAGCAGGCTCCCCAGGACGGAAGCGTTTCCCGGGAGGGCGAAGGCGCCCGTGAGATCCCGGGCGGGGAGCGCATCGCAGAGCTTGGAGAGGTTCAGGAAATAGAGGGACGGATCGGGCGCGGCGCGCCCCCCCTCGAAGACCGCATCCCAGAAGGGGTCGCCCCAGGGGACCCTTCCGCGGATCTCCTCGAGCAGCGCCAGCGTGCGGGCCTGGTCGGGAACGCCGAGCTCCGCCAGGAGGTCCAGGGGGGACGGCGGCGGCTTCCGGCTCACCGGGACAGCTTCCGGATGGCCCCCCCGAACGGGGCCGTCAGGACCCCCTTTTCCGTGACGATGGCGGACAGATATTTCGCCGGCGTGACGTCAAAGGAGGGGTTCCAGACCCGCACGCCTTCGGGCGTGATCCGGGTGCCCAGAATGTGGGTCACCTCCTTCCCGTCGCGCTCCTCGATCGGGATCTCCTTTCCGCTGCGGACGGACGGGTCGATCGTGGAACGGGGGGCGGCCACATAGAAAGGGACCTTGTGGACGCGGCAGAGGATGGCGAGCCCGTAGGTGCCGATCTTGTTCGCCACGTCGCCGTTCGCGGCGACCCGGTCCGCCCCGACGACCGCGGCCTGGATCTTTCCGGTGCGCAGCAGCGGTGCGACCATCCCTTCCGTGACCAGGGTGCAGGGGATGTCGTCCTGCGCCAGCTCCCATGCCGTGAGCCTCGCCCCCTGCAGGAACGGCCGGGTCTCGCTCGCGTAGACATGGATCTTCTTCCCGGCGGCCACGGCCGCCCGGACGATCCCCAGCGCCGTCCCGTAGCCGGCGGTCGCCAGCGCCCCGGCGTTGCAGTGGGTGAGCACCGCCCCTGACCGGAGGAGCTTCGCGCCGCGCGCCCCCAGCTTCCGGTTCGCGGCGATGTCCTCGTCGAAGATGGCGACCGCCTCCCGCTCCAGGTGATAGGCGGCCCCTTCCGGCTCGTCCGGCAGGCTCTCCGCCGCCCGCCGCATCCGGTCGATCGCCCAGAAGAGGTTTACCGCGGTGGGGCGGGTTCCGGCCAGCTCCTCCGCGGCGGACCGGAACGCCTCCCTCCAGGAGCGCCGCTTCCGGTTCGCGTCGCGCACCGCCAGGACCAGCCCGAAGGCGGCCGTAACCCCGATCGCCGGGGCGCCGCGGACCACCATCGTCCGGATCGCGTGGGCCGCCCCGGTGGCCGTCGTGATCCGGCTCATCGAAAGGCGCAGCGGGAGCACCCGCTGGTTCACCAAAAGCAGCTCCTCCCCCGTCCACTCGATCGGCCGGACGGTCGATCCCGCCTCCTTCCCCCGCACGCTCATCCGCTCTCCGCCTCCCCGTGGAATCGGGCCACCTGCGCAAGGACCCCGCTGCGAAGCTCCCGCGGGGGAAGGGGGGCGGCCAGCAGCGTCCCCTCCCTCAGGGCCGGCGCCAGCAGCTCCTCCAGCGGCCCTCCGCACCCGCACCGCTCCGGGACGGCCCGCGCGGGGACGACCTTCCGCGCTCCCCCCCGGCAGGCGGGGCACCGGACCACCTGCTTTCCGCCGGAGAGCTTCCCCCGCTTGGCGAAGGGGGCCCCTTCCACCTCGACGATGTCCAGCGCGAAGTCGATGGTGTGGGCGTTGCTGATGCTCGTCCCGACGCCGAACCCGTCGGCCAGATCCCGCAGCGCCTCGACGTCCTCCTCCCCGATCCCCCCGGACACCAGCAGCCGCACATGGGAGTGTCCCCGCAGGTCCAGCTCCCACCGGACCTCCCGGAGGATCCTGCGGAAGTCGCCCCGGCGGGAAGAGGGGGTGTCGAGCCGCACGCCGGCCAGCTTCTTCCCCAGCGCCTCCGCGACCCGGATCGCCTCGAACTTCTCGTCCTGAAGCGTGTCGATCAGGCAGATGCGGGGGACCTCCGGGTCCACCGCCTCGTCGAACGCGCGGATCGCCCGGACCGTGTCGCCCAGCGCCAGAACGAGCGCGTGGGGCATCGTCCCCTGCGGCTCCTCCCCCAGGTACCGCGCGCTCCGGACGACGGAGACGCCGTCCGCTCCGCCGACGAAGGCGTTCCGGTCGATCAGGGTCGAGAGCGCCGGGTGCATCCGCCTCGCCCCGAAGCTCAGGACCGTCCGGTCGCCCGCAAGCCGCTTGATCCGGGAGGCCTTGGTGGCGATCCCCGACGCCTGGCAGAGCACCCCGAGGAGCGCGGTCTCCATCTCGCAGAACTCCCCGTACGGCCCCTCGATGGAAAAGACCGGCTCCTCCGGGAAAAAGAGGGACCCTTCCCGCATGGCGCGGACATCCACACGACGCCCCGCGAGCAGGGAAAGCATCTCGTCCATCCCCGCCAGGACCGCGTACCCGTACCCCGCGGGGAACCGCTTCACATGCCCTTCCGCCTGGACGCGGACCTTCTCCCGCCCCGCCTTGCGCAGGGTCTCCATCGTCCGCCGGAAGTAGACGTCGGTCGTCTCCCCTCGGCGGATCTCCTCCGGGGTGGGGATCGGGTTCAACGGAGCACCCGGACGCCGAGCACCTTCTCCATCTGGTCGAGGGCGAAGGCGTGGCTCTTCCGGTCCAGTCCCGCCACCAGCCGCTCCTCGACGGTGACGCCGTACCCGCGCATCGCGGCGTCGGCCGCGGTGTAGAGAATGCAGATGTTCGTGACGCAGCCGGACAGGGAGAGGGAGCGGATCCCGTGCCGGCGAAGGACGCCGGCCAGGCCGGTCCGGTGGAAGCCGGAGTAGCTCTTCTTCTCCACGACGACATCCCCCGGCTCCGGCGAGAGCTCCCCGACCACCGCGGCCCCCGGAGTCCCGGAGACGGCATGCGGGGGCCACCCCATCCGCGCGAACTCCGGGTCGTTCTTCCGGTGGGCGTCGCACAGGTAGACCACGAGTTCCCCCCGCCTCCGGGCGCCCCGGACCCTGCGGCGGAGCGCCGGCAGGATTCCGCGCGTCTGCGGCACCTCAAGCGGCGCCCCGGCCCGGACAAAATCCTCGAGCATGTCGATCACGAGAAGCGCACTGTCGTCCTTCGCCATCGCCTTTTCCTCTGCTTCGCGGACAACTCCCTGAACGGTGTCTTTTTTTGTTTTTCGCCGGCCATCCCGAGCGCGGCCCCCGGCCAATCCACCCCCTGATTGTACCACCGGTCCTACCCGAGCTTCGCCTTCAGGATCTCCTGCACCATCCTCGGATTCGCCTTCCCCCGCGTCTCCTTCATTACCTGTCCCACGAAGAAGGAGAGAAGCCCCTCCTTGCCGGACCGGTAGCTCTCCACCTCCTTGGGATTTTGCGCGAGCACCTTCTCCACGATCTCCTCGAGGGCCCCCGTATCGGAAAGCTGGGTGAGCCCCTTCTCGTCCCGGATCCGCCGGACCGGCTGCCCCGTCTCCATCGCCAGTTCCACCAGCGTCTTGGAGGCGGTGGCGGAGAGGATCCCCCTCTCCCGGTCCTCCACGATGTGGGCGATCGTTTCGGGGGAGAGCTTCCCCTCGAGGATCGCATCCTTCCACTGGATGCACTCGTTCGCGGTTACCTTGGGGTTGCCGCCGAAGAGGGCGGCCGAGGCCTCGAAGAAGTCGGCGAGCTGCCGCGCGGAGGCGAGCAGCTCCGCGTCGTACCGGGGGATCCCGTAGCGGGTGGCGAGCCGCGGGATCTTCGCTGCGGGAAGTTCGGGAATCGTGCCGCGCAGCGCCTCCACCCACTCCTCCCCGACGACGAGCGGAAGAAGGTCGGGGTCGGGGAAGTACCGGTAGTCGTGGGCCTCCTCCTTCCCCCGCATGGAACGGGTAACTCCGGCCTCGGCGTCCCAGAGGCGGGTCTCCTGGACGATCGTCCCCCCGTCCCCGGCCTGCCCGACCTGGCGGCGGATCTCGTACTCGAGCGCCTTCTCCACGTGCCGGAACGAGTTCATGTTCTTGAGCTCCACCTTGGTCCCGAAGGCAGCCTGTCCCTTCGGGCGGACGGAGACGTTCGCGTCGCACCGGAAGGAGCCCTCCTCCATGTTCCCGTCGCAGACCTCGAGGTAGACGAGGATCTCCCGGAGACGGCGCAGGTAAGACCCCGCCTCCTCCGGCGTCCGGAGGTCGGGCTCCGAGACGATCTCCATCAGCGGGACCGAGCAGCGATTGAGGTCGGCCAGGGAGGACTGGGCCCCCGCGAAGGCTCCCTCGTGCACCAGCTTGCCGGCGTCCTCCTCCATGTGGATCCGGGTGATCCCGATCCGCTGGCCGGTTCCGCCCGTCCCGATCTCGACGTGGCCGCCCACGGCCAGCGGCATCTCGTACTGGGAGATCTGGTAGGCTTTCGGAAGATCCGGGTAGAAATAGTTTTTCCGGGCGAAGACGCTCTTTCCGTTCACCCGGCAGGAGGTGGCCAGCGCCGTCCGGATCGCGAACTCGACCGCTTTCCGATTGAGGACCGGGAGGACTCCGGGCATCCCCGTGCAGACGGGGCAGCTGTTCTCGTTCGGGGGGGCCCCGAACGCCGTGGAGCAGGCGCAGAAGAGCTTGCTCCCGGTGGACAGCTGGGCGTGAACCTCCAGCCCGATCACGACTTCGTATTCCATCTCTCCCTCAACCCGGAAGCGGCGCCACCCTCGGCAACGGGATCTCCCGCTCGATCGCGGCGGCCGCGGTCAACAGCGTCTCCTCGTCGAAGTGCCGGCCCAGCAGCTGGACCCCGATCGGCAGCCCTTCCGGAGAGATCCCGCAGGGGACCGAGATCCCGGGGATCCCGGCCAGGTTGCACGGGATCGTGAAGATGTCCGAGAGGTACATCGTCAGCGGGTCGTCGACCTTCTCCCCGAGCCGAAAGGCCGGGGTCGGGGAGGTGGGGGTCGCGATCAGGTCCACCTTCGAGAAGGCCTCCGCGAAATCGCTCCGGAGCAGCGTGCGGACCTTCTGCGCCTTCCCGTAATAGGCCTCGTAGTAGCCGGCCGAGAGGGCGTAGGTCCCGATCATGATCCGTCGCTGGACCTCCGCGCCGAACCCCTCCGACCGGGTCCGGGACATCATCTCGATCAGCCCCTTCGCCCCTTGCGCCCGGTACCCGTACCGGACACCGTCGTAGCGGGCAAGGTTCGAGGAGGCCTCCGCCGGGGCGATGATGTAGTAGGTCGCCAGCGCGGATTCGGTGTGGGGAAGGGAGATCTCCACCGGCTCGGCGCCCAGAGCCGCAAGCGCCCCGATCGCCTTCTCCACGGCGGAGCGGACCGACCGGTCGAGCCCCGCCGGGAAATATTCCCGCGGGAGCCCGATCTTGAGCCCCCGGACCTCTTTCCCCGTCGCGGCGTAAAGATCGGGCACCGTGGCGTCGACCGACGTGGAGTCTCTCGGGTCGTGCCCCGCGATGACGGCCAACAGCGCGGCCGCGTCGGGAACGGAGCGGGTGATCGGCCCCGCCTGGTCGAGGGAGGAGGCGAAGGCGATCATCCCGTACCGGGAGACCCGCCCGTAGGTCGGCTTCATCCCCACGACCCCGCAGAGGGAGGCCGGCTGCCGGATCGATCCCCCGGTGTCGGTCCCCACGCCGGCGAAGCAGAGCCCGGCGGCCACCGCCGCCGCCGTCCCCCCGGAGGATCCTCCCGGAATCCGGTCGGTCGCCCACGGGTTGCGGGCCGGCCCGAAGAACGAGGTCTCCGTGGAGGAGCCCATGGCGAACTCGTCCATGTTCTGCTTGCCCAGCAGCACCGCGCCGGCGGAGCGGATCTTCTCCGTCACCGTCGCGTCGTAGGGGGGGTCGAAGTCGTGCAGGATCCGGCTGCCGCAGGTGGTGCGGATCCCCTTCGTGCAGAAGATGTCCTTGAGGGCGACCGGCACGCCGTGCAGCGGCCCCCGCAGGATTCCGCGGGCCTGCTCCTCGTCGCAGGCCGCCGCCTCCCGCATCGCCCCGTCGCGGAGCACGGTGATGTAGGCGTTGATCACCGGGTTTACCCGGTCGATCCGGTCGAGCAGCGTCTTCGTGAGCTCCCGGGAGGAGATCTCCTTCTCCCGGACCGCCCGCGAGGCGCGCAGAAGCGTCCACTCATGCACCGGACCGGTTCCCATCGTCAGCCGGCACCCCTTCTCCGCGGGCTAGTCCTCGAGGATCCGCGGAACGCGGAAGAAATCCCCTTCCCGGTCGGGGGCGTTCTTCAGGATCTGTTCCTTCTCCCCGAAGGGACGGACGGAGTCGTCTCGGAAGGGGGTGCCCATCTCCACGGCGTGGGAGGTGGGGACGACGTCGCCAGTATCGAGCCGGTCGAGCTGCCGGATATGCTCCAGGATTTTGCCAAGCTGCTCCTCCATCTTCCCCGCCTCCTCCGGAGACAGGGAGAGCCGCGCCAGCCGGGCCACGTGCAGCACCTCTTCCCGCGTGATCGCCAACGAAAACCCTCCGGTACACACGGATCCATCACAGGATTTTCAATCTACCATAGTTCCATCGCGAGAGGGACACCCATGAAGGTGCCTCCCCCGCCGGGGCCGGATGAGGATGCGTCGGAAATCCGATGGAGATTCTCCATCAAACTCTCTGGACACACCCATCGCACCACGGCACCCCGGAGAAATCATCCGTTGACGGATGCGTTGCAATCTCCGCGTCCGTATGATAAGCACATCTATGTATTCATAACTGCGAGGAGACCAATCCTATGGAAAGTTACGGTAGTCGTACCGTTGCGGCCCTCACGGGACTCTCTCAGCGTCAGATCGATTACTGGGACAGGACGCACATCATCAAGCCGTCTATCGCCATGGCCTCCGGGAGAGGGACGAGACGACTCTACAATTTCAGCGACCTCGTACAGTTCCGCGTCGTCGCCTTCTTGAAGGAGAAAGGGATCAGCCTCCAGAAGATCAGAAAGTGCATTGCATTCCTCAGAAGGAACATGGAGGGGCTGGCGCGGCCGCTTGCATCGCTTAAATTTCTAACGGACGGGGAGACGATTTTCGTCCTCACGTCGAATCGGAAGGAAGTGCTCGACACCTTGAAGGAAGGACAGCTTGTTTTCTCCATTGCGATCGGCCAACTGCTGATGGATCTGCATGGCAAAATACGGGAGATCGAAAGAACGAAATCCTTCTCCGTCCAGGTGGGGACAAAGAAATTCACCGTTCTTCTTCATCCCGATCTTGAGCAGGGGGGGTATTGGGCGGAATGCCCCGACCTTCCCGGTTGTCTCTCCCAGGGGGAGACAATCGAGGAGACCCTCGCGATGATGGATGATGCGATCCGGGGTCACCTCGCCGTGATGGCCAAGGGCGCGGCCCGTACGAAAGCAGGGTAGTGGTCTCTCCGTCGGACCTGAAGCCCGATCGGGTCATCCGCGCCTTCGAACGAGCGGGGTGGGAGAATCTCGGCAGAAAAGGCAGGCACTTCAAACTCAGAAAAGAGGGGAATCCGTATATCCTCTCCATCCCTGTCCATGGGAGTCGCCCTTTGAAGAAAGGACTGGCTCTCGCCTTGATCAAGCTGGCAGGTCTGACTTGGGAGGAATTCGAAAGGCTCTACCGATGAAGGATGACAACGCATCGATCGGAAAGATCATCCGCCGGTCGCTCCGGGAAGAGATTCCGCCGGGAATATCCTCACGCGGCGGTCGGGAAGTACGACGTCTACGGCCTGTTCCTGGAAAGAGCGCTGCAGATTCTCAAGCCCGGGGGACGTCTGGGCATCGTTACGCAGGACACCTTCCTCGGCAAGGAGTGGGCGTCTTCCCTTCGGAAGTGGCTGGCATCCAAGGCCACCGTGAGGATGGTCGTGGACCTCAACCCGTTCGGGCAACTCTTCTTCAGGGCCATGAACACCCCGGCGGTTACCGTCGCGGACAACGGGCCGCCCTCACCGACGCCCTCGAATTCGATACCCCCTTCGATGAGCGGGAAAAGGAG